>JANMSY010000316.1:0-6040 GCA_031389865.1 Anaerolineales bacterium
AAACAATCTTCCGCCTGATGGGCATGCGTTTCCCAGTACTTTCCTTACTTACTCACCTTACACAATGTCATTCTGAGCGGAGCGAAGAATCTCTGAGATTATCGTAGAGACCCTTCGCTTCGCTCAGGGTGACATACTAAAAGACATAAACTGCGTAAGGTGAGTTACTTATTCTGAGATTGCTTCTCGAAGACTCACAATGCCATGAATCTAGTGATTAACGCTCTCCAATTTGTGATAGGTTTCCAGCAAACTAAGCAGGATGAGGTCGGTGAAGGTATGCATTTTATGGAGCATGTCCTCCCAGGCCCTGCCGGAATGGATGTTCGCTTCACGATAGACCTTCATTACCGATTCGATCAAGGCATTTCTGAAGAACAACAGTGCACGCGTCGCATCCACTTCGCTGAGCCCATAGCGGCGGGCGCGGGATGCATATTCGTAACCAATTGCATGAGCTTCTGAATCGTCGCCGTTTTCAGATGCCAGGTACGTCATCAATCCCTGTGAAAGGGAACGTGCACTTTCACGGTATTGCCTGCGGGCATTCTCATCCAGCTTGTGATACCAACCCTCAGTCTCCAGATTCGATTCGCCGATCTGCACACGCACATTTTTCATCGCCATGTGCATGATCCCTTCCGGCTCCACACGAACTTCACGAGCGGTATTCGACCATAACATCACTTCATCACGGCGATAACGGCGGTGTCCGCCTGAAGTGCGGTGCGTGGGCAGAACTCCCTTATCAGACCAAAGCCGGACGGTGCTGGGATGCACGCCGAGGAGTTTTGCCGCGTCGCTGAGGGAAAGCCATTCGTCTGTCATGTTTACTCCGCTGCCACTGCCACTTTTTCGACAAATGACGGTTCATGGATTTGTTTTCGAAATGCGTTGACGTCTATCCGATAGAGCATGATCGCAGCGATTAGCAACATCAGCGCTTCGATGCTGAACACGACGAGATATCCGCTCAACGCAACGCCTGAAGCCTGAGTCACCACATCACGCACCACCCCGCCGAGAATGGATCCCGTTAAACGCGAGAGCGCATTCGAGAATCCCCAGGCGCCAATATAGAGTCCCACCATGCCTGGGACGGTAAGATCGAACATGAGGGAGAGGTTCGCGACGGTGGAGAGTCCGGTGCCAATGCCAAGCAGGGTCACGCCTGTGTAAAAAATACTTTGATTAACCAATGCACCACTGATCACAATCACAACAAACCCCAGAAGTGCCCCTACGTTGCCCAGTTGTGCGACGATACGTTTCGATACGCGTCCTTCAAGCAGGCCTGCGACAAGGATGGCAAGCAGAACGAACGTCCCCCAAATGGACGTGATACGCGTAGTCTGCGTCACGGTCATGCCGAAAGCTTCGGCGCCGAAAGGTTCGAGCAACACATCCTGCCCAAGGATGGCAGCCAGAAGCAAAAGTAGATAGAGGAAGAACATGCGCGCAACGGGATTGGCCGTGATGGCAGAGGTCATCTGTGCAACGGTATAGGACTCGGATGCTGCACGAGACGAGGAAGCGCCAGAACGTGGCTCAAGCTTGATGAGGCCGAGCAGGCCGAGGAGTAGCGCGGCAGCGGCGACCACGCCAAATGCACGGATCAATGCTTCAGGCGTGTATGGGTCCACCATGCGGCTGAGTCCGATGGCTGTCACAATGATCGAGAGGATCATCATGAACCACATCGTCGCAATGGTTTTGCCGCGCTCTTTTTCACCGGAGAGTTCGGACGCAAGCGAGAGATAGGAAACTGCGGAGAGGTTGTAGCCCATACCCCATGCACCAAACGCAAGCAAGCCTGCGAGCAGGCCAAGCGGGAAATTATCTGCCATCAGGAACGCCGCCTGCGGCGAGACAATGACGCCCAGCACACAAAGGATCAATCCCACAAAAATATAGGGCGTGCGCCGATAGCCAAAAATGGGATGGCGATCTGAATAGGAACCGATGGCAACCTGGATGGGAGCAAACAAATAAGGCAGGGAAGCAAGAATTGCAACGAGCGTCGCGGAGAGGGAGAGTTCCTTGATCATCACGCGGTTGAGCGTGCTGTTAATCGGAACCAGGGTCATCGCGACCGCGACGTGAATAAGCCCAAGCTGGAAACGTTTGAGGAACATACTATCTCCTGTCACCGCTTCGCCACGCAGGCTGGCAATGACATATGAATCTATTAAATCCAGGAAAGGCGCTGTGTTACGCCCTCAAGTTGTTACAGGTATTTTAGGCGTAAAACGGTAAATTTCAATGTAGATTTATGTAGAATTCTAATAGAGATTAGTAAGTCTTAAGTATTGTCAACTATTTTTCCCGAAAAAGTAAATGAACATCCGGCATCATCAAATGTGACTGCATCACATGCACGCTGTTCGTGCTACGCCGTGAATCGGAAATTCCTACTCGGAAAATACAGTCAATGGATGTTCGGCACTCATGAAGGCATGCACACGCGCGCCGACTGCATAAATCCGCGTGTGATCCGTGGATGAATGCAGGATCTGACCAGAATCGAGGCGCAGCCGGTAGATGTTGAACGCACCGTGGAAGAAGCGTTCCACGATCAAGCTATTGCCACTGCCATCCACATGGAAATCAATATCGTCGGCGCGAACAGCCACCTCAACAGGTGTGGAAACTGGCAGGTCAACAATTTCTGTCAGCAAGCCAATTTCAGTCTGGATGCCTCCACGTGCGACCTTGCCTTTCAAAAAATCACTGTCTCCCATAAACTCAGCGACAAAGCGTGTGTTCGATTCGTGGAAGATCTCCTCAGGCGTGCCGATCTGTTCGAGATGTCCACTTTGGAGGACGGCGAGCCGGTCGCCCATGTAAAGAGCCTCCTCCTGGTCATGTGTGACGAATACAACCGTCGCCTGCATGGATTTAAGAATCCGCCGGACATGCTCACGCATTTCCATCCGCAGGTCCGCATCCAGGCTGCTGAACGGTTCATCCATCAGCACCAAAACCGGACGCGGAGCCAGCGCCCGCGCCAAAGCAACTCGCTGGCGTTCACCGCCGGACAACGCGTGCGGGTACCGCTTCGCAAGTGGCAGCAGCCCAACGAGGTGGAGCATATCCCCCACTGTTTGCCTGACCTGTGCAGGTGACTGCCCGCGCAAACCGAAGGCAATATTCTCAGAAACAGTCAGGTGTGGGAACAACGCGTGGTCCTGGAATACCATGCCCACACCGCGCTTTTCGGGTGGGATAAAAACACTCTCGGATACAACCACGCGATCATTCAAGCGGACGAATCCAGAGTCAGGGCGTTCGAGCCCGGCGATGATGCGCAATGTTGTCGTTTTGCCGCACCCACTCGGACCCACGAGCGCCAGAATTTCTGCGGCGCTTAGTTCGAAGGAAATATTATTGACAGCAGATTGTTGTGTGCCATGAAATTGTTTGACGAGATTTCGCACTTCAAGGGTTGTCATTTGAAGATCTGCTCCCTGCGTAAAAGGAAATATAACGGTAACGCCGACGCTGCCACCAGCAAAAGTGCGGCAGGCGCCGCCTGGGAATAAAATCCCTCCTCCGCCCACACCCACACGCGCACAGCAAGAGTCTCAAAACCCGCCGGACGAAGCAGCAATGTAGCGGGCAATTCCTTAAGCGACGTGAGAAAGACCAGTGAACCACCCGCCATCAATCCAGGCAGGATGAGTGGAAGAGTCACGTGAACGAACGATTGAAGCGATGTGCGTCCAAGCATGCGTGAGGCCTCTTCCAGAGAGGGTGAAAGCTGATTCAAGGCCGACTCGCTTGCGCGCACAGCCTGCGGCATATGGCGTAATACATAGGCAATGACAACGACAAATGGTGTTGCATACAGAAATGGAAGTGCGCGGTTGACGAGCAACACAAGACTCAGTGCGATCACGACGCCCGGAATGGCATATCCGACCTGGCAAAAGCGGGAAATAAATCGTGAAACCCGGCTTGGATACCGCACAGACAACAGCGCCACCGGGAGGGAAAGAATGACAGCGATCAAAGCTGCCAGTCCCGAACTCCATAAGCTGTTCCAGACATAACTGCCAAAGCCCTGGGAACCTGTGCGAAAAACGGCCGCGAGTGTCTGTGGGTCAAGAAAGGCTTGAATACTCCATACCGCAAGCACTACCACAGGTACCAGTAAACTAGCCGAAACCACCGCGATCACCAGCAAAAGCGCGGGCACGCTCCATTTGCCTAATAATGCGGGAGGTGCAGGACGCCAGTTGCCTTCCATTTGCGTGAAGCGCGCCTTCCCCTGCAAACGCAGCTCGCTCCACAGGATCAGGACTGCCAGCGTGACGAGAATGCCGCTTAGAACGGAGGCAGCCGAACGGTCATAGCGACCTGAGAGCTGAACAAATATGGCCGAGGAAAATGTCTCATAGCGGAGCAACGCCACAGTCCCGTACTCCGCCAGAATATCCAAAGCCACAAGCAACGCGCCCGCCGCAAGCCCGGGACGCAATGCAGGCAGGGTCACCTGAAAAAGAGTCTGCAGGGGAGTGCGCCCAAACGTACGAGCCGCTTCTTCGAGCGAAGCATGCAGGGAACGGAACGCTGCGGCGCTTAGCAGATAAACATAGGGATAGGTAAACAAGATGAGAATGAATGCTGCACCCCAAAATCCAAATGGACTGGGCGTGAGCATCGTTTGACCAAAAATGTTCTCGAGGAACTGCGGGAGATACCCACCGCGAGGCCGAAGAAGTGCAAGGTGAACGATCCCACCGATATAGGCGGGGATGGCTAGCGGCATGGCGAGCATCCAGCGAAGAACCTTTCTGCCGGGCAGGTCTGTGCGCTCTGTGAACCATGCCATGCTGACGCCTGTGATTGCCGCACCACACGTCACCGCGACGACAAGCAGGAGTGTATTGCCAAGCAGTTTCCAGATACGGGTTTGTAAAAGTCTCTGCCATGCTTCGGGTTCTGCGCCGAGCGCGCGGATGAAAATATACGCAAGCGGAATGGCAACAAAAAGTGCCACCAGCCCCGCGGCGATGACGAGCCGCGGGCTGACGGGATTTGATCTCAAGCGCAAACGGTTGAGGCGATGTATTTGCGATGTTTCCATGCTGTCACCAGATGGTGATTGTAGCGGATTAAGATGTGGCTATGGTAATCCAACTTTTTCCATCAGATCAAAAGTCGCATCGAATTCCTCCGCGGCCTGGGCAACATCCACCTCCGCAAGACGGAAATCATCCAGCGGCTGGACATCTGCCTGTAGCTCCACACCCGAAAGAAGCGGATACTCATAGTTCTGTTCGGCAAATAATTTCTGTCCGTCTGCTGAAACCAGGAAATCGAGGAACGCCTGTGACGCCGCGAGATGCGGTGCACCGTTCAAAATTGCAGCGGCGGTTGCATTGGTGATCAGGCCAATCTGGTCATCACCCTGATCGGGGAAAATGATGCCAACGTTGCTACCTTCTGCTTTTTGCAGGTGGTAATAATAATGGTTAACGAGCCCCAGTTTGAATTCGCCTGCGCCGACTGCCTTGCGCACATCTGTGTGACCGCCAAAGAAAGTCACTTCATTGACGATCAAACCGTTCAGCCAGGATTCGGTCTCTTCCTCACCGATCAACTGTCGCATCGCGGCGATCTGCGCCTGCATGGAGCCATTCGTTGAACCGGCAGCGGCAACCTGTCCCTTCCACTTCGGATCGGTCAAATCAAAAATGGATGTGGGCAGTTCCTGCGGGGTAACGAGATCAGTATTGTATATGATGACGCGTGCGCGGCGGGTGAGCCCGGTCCACAGGTTATCCGCGCCGATCAGCTCAACGGGTAGCTGATCTGCACCGGCTGGCATATAGGATTGAAAGATTCCCTCCTGCGCCAGCGACTGTACCGTGAACAATTCAGTTGTGACGAACACATCCGCCTGCGGGTTGGCTTGCTCTTCGATCAGAGCGTTCGCAAGTTCGCTGTTACTGCCCGCCTTAAGCAACACTTCCACGTTGGGGTATTTCGCCTTGAACGCGTCAATGACCGGCTGGATGAGCGGCTCCGAGCGGCC
>JANMSY010000012.1:0-8007 GCA_031389865.1 Anaerolineales bacterium
TGTCTGAGATCAACTCTGCCAGCCGCGCAGGGACCGATTCAAGCACGATGCTGAAGCAGCCCGCCTCCTCGAGAATCAGCGCGTCGTCCACGAGACGCTTCGCGGCGATGGCAGTCTTGCCCTGGGCGCGGAATCCACCGAGCTGATTAACAGACTGCGGCGTCAGCCCTATGTGCCCCATCACGGGAATACCTGCACCCGTGATCGAACGGATCGCATCCGCGCGTTCGCGTCCGCCTTCGAGCTTGACCGCGTCCATGCCGCCCTGTTGCAGGAAACGGCCTGCATTGCGGGTGGCTTCTTCAACCGAGACCTGATAGGACATGAAGGGCATATCACCGATCAGGAGCGCGCCCTTTGCACCGCGTGCCACCGCACGGCAGTGATGGAGCATTTCCTCCATCGTAACGGGAAGTGTATTCTCGTAACCGAGGACCACCATTGCCAGTGAATCGCCTACAAGGATGGAATCAACGCCCGCCCGGTCCATGGCAAGGGCAGTGGGATAGTCGTACGCGGTCAGCATGGTGATCGGTTCGCCGCGATCCTTTTTCTGGCGATAGGTACGTGTGGTGACTTTTTTGCGCGTAGTCGCGCTGGTGGAAATGGGTGCTGGTGTAGACATAGGTATCCTCCGAATGGTAGGAGCCGTTTGTGTTGCGGTCGTCCCCTGTTCGCCGCGACCTGGACAGCTTCGAGATTTGTTCCGTCGCGTTCCCACGGATACGCGCGCTGCCTTGATTATTCCACAAAATGCATTTTCCGGATATGGAATATTGTAAAAATTTTGTTGGAATATCAGTATTCGGCTTTAACCGGCGCAGGCAAAAGCAGTATAATGTCACTCACGGAGTGAAGGTAAAAAGGAGACATATCATGAGACGAATGTTCGGCTTTTTGATCGGCATCACAGTTGGAGGGTTGGTGGGTGGGAGCATCGCTTTGTTGATGGCTCCTGAAACAGGCGATGAACTGCGCACCCAGTTGCGCGAGCGTGGACAGAACTTCTTCAATGACGTCCGCCATGCTGCGGATGAGCGCCGCATCGAGCTCCGTCAGCGCCTCGAGACCATGCGCGCCCCACGCGAAGAACTGTAAGTAGACCCGTTTTCATGATCGAAGCCCGGGGACAACAGGCAGCACCCATCAATAACTGAACGGAGCCGGTTTTATCGCGCTCCGTTCGTTTTTATACTGAGGGAACAAAATGGTGGAAACGCAGCTGTCTACCTGTATACCTGTGTACCTATTATCTTTTTATAAAGCGCTTCCGCCCTCTGCATATTGTGTGCATACTCTGCACGAGTGGAAATAATGTCATGGTTCAAATCTGCGGCTTGCTCCCGCAGGTTTTTGTTTTCGAGCGCGGCACAGATGGCGTTCGCAATGGATTGCGCGTTATTCGAATCGAACAGCAGGCCATTTGCATTTGGCGTGATCCACTCACGGATGGATTCGAGATCGCCCGCCACGGGGAAGCATCCGCAGGCCATGCCTTCGAGCAGGGTGTTCGGCGTGCCGTCGTGGATGCTTGGTGAAGCGACGATCTGGGCGCGGCGGAACATGTCTGCCATGTGTGTATGAGCCATGGGATGCAGCAGTTCCACAGCGTGTTCGATCTTCATCTCATGGATCCATTGCTGTACCTGCGGCTCGCCCGCCATGAGGGCAAAAACAAACTTCGCATTTGGATGCTTTGCCAGTACAAGCGGGATGGCCCGGAAGAACATGTCATTACGCACGTACGGACGAACCCCACGCGGATTGATGATGACAGGTTCCTCGACGTATTTTTCAGGCGGATAAAAAATGCCAGTTCGTATCCCTCCGTTACCCGGTGCGACCAGACTTGGCTTGCCCATTCCAAATCCCCATTCGCGCCCGAGACGGATATCCCGCTGACAGTCCGCGTGCAACCCATCTGCAACCTGCATGGTCCAGTGGGTGTAATGTCTCATAAAGCGCGTGGAGGGCGCGTGCAGGGTGAAGTCATTGCCCCATACCGAGACGATGAGTGGCGTGCCATTGTACGCATCCGCTGCCAGCATGCCTTCGTAGGGGATCCGCATGGCGTGGACAAGATCAGGCTTTACTCGTTCTGTATACTCGCGCAATCTCTGCGATGCACGGCGAATGGTAAAGGGGCCGAACCACTGTCGTATGGCGGTGCGCAGCCCCACGGTCCGCGCGGAGGCGGTGCCCGGGCGTTGGGTCACCTTTCTAACGCCGCTAAAAGCAACAGGCGTGATCTCGAGTCCATGGATCGGGAAGTCCAATGAACAGGCGAATGTGGACGCCAGGTACACCTCATCACCGCGTTCCACGAAATGACGGATCCAGTTTTGTGCAATGGGGGAGCGGCCGTCGGCTACGTAAAGGATTTTCATAAGCCGTTGAATTATATTCGATTGAGCCAGAATGTCATTCTACGCGACTGGCAGGGGCGAAATGACCAGGGTGTTGGTCCGCATTGCCCGATAAGATGAGACGCGGTATATTTGCAGAGCACCGCCCGCATGCTTGACATGCGCACCCTGCCCGGAACTCTGAATCTCACTATGCAAATTATGGAAAGCAGCGGTCAAGCCGATGAATAAGGGACGCATTCTGGTCGTGGAAGATGATATGGATAACTACCAGCTTGTGCGTTTCATTCTGGAACGCGCGGGGTACGATGTCTTTTTGGCAGTTAATGGACGTGATGGGGTGGATGCGGCTCGATTTCAGAAACCCGATTTGATCCTGATGGATCTGGGCCTGCCTGAAATGGATGGATGGCTTGCCGCTCAAAAACTAAAATCAGATGAAGCAACGAAGTCAATTCTGCTCTATGCGCTTACGGCTCATACCTTGCCGGGCGAACGTAAGCGCGCCATGCAGGCGGGCTGTGATGGTTACGTCTCGAAACCGATCCACGTGGAGGGTTTCCTGAACCTGATCAACAGCGCGCTGGTTGAAAAGACGGGAAGGAAAGATGCCCGAACAACCGGTCCGCTGCATTTATAGGGGCCGGGCATCACTTTTTACCAAGCACCTCGAATTTCACAGGATAATTGGCTGTTACTTGTTGGCAGATTAAACGTCCTGTATATATACAGAAAACCAAAATATAGAGAGGTTAAGGAATATGAAACAAATTTGTGTTGTCGGTGTGGGTTATGTCGGTCTGGTAACGGCGGCATGCTTCGCCGATCTCGGTAATTGTGTCGTCGCACTCGATGTGGATGAACAGCGCGTTGAGAATCTTAAGAAAGGCATCATGCCCATCTACGAGCCGGGCCTGGAGGAATTGGTAAAGCGCAATACCAGGGCTGGACGCTTGTCCTTTACCACTGACTATGCCGCAGCGTTAAAAGGCGCCGAATTCGCATTCATCGCCGTGGGCACTCCTTCAGGCGTGGAAGGCAATGCCGACCTGCAATATGTGGACTCGGCTGCACGCTCCATCGCCAAAAACATGACCTCACCACTGGTGATCATCAACAAATCCACAGTTCCGATCGGGACAGGTGACTGGGTTGCCGATATCGTAAAGCGCGCCCAGCCCGAGGCGATTGACTTCGCTGTGGTGTCATGCCCTGAGTTCCTGCGCGAAGGTTCAGCCATTGCCGATTTCATGAGCCCGCACCGCAACGTGATCGGCTCCCTGGAGCGCGACGCCGCGGATAAAGTTGCCCAATTACATCTACCGTTGCGCGCTCCGATTGTCATCACCGACCTGCGGACCGCGGAAATGATCAAGTATGCGAGCAATGCCTTCCTCGCTGCCAAGATCTCCTTCATCAATGAGCTTGCTGACATGTGCGAACTGGTCGGTGCGGATGTAAAAGAGGTTGCCGCGGGTATGGGCTACGATGCGCGCATCGGTCGTTACTTCCTGGATGCCGGCCTGGGCTGGGGCGGGTCGTGCTTCCCCAAGGACGTGCAGGCTCTGGCGTACATGGCCAAGGAACGAGGTCTAAATCCGCGTATTTTGAACGAGGTGATGGAAGTAAACTATGACCGCCGTAAAGCTGTTGCCACACAGGTGGAGAAATTACTGGGCGGCAGCGTGAAGGGCAAAACCATCGGATTGCTCGGGCTCGCCTTCAAGGAGAATACCGATGACATGCGCGATGCGCCTTCTGTTGATATTTCCAATGCGTTGGTCGCAGCAGGCGCGACCGTACGCGGCTACGATCCGGTGGCCCGTCAGACTGCCGCTCCACTGATGCCGGCTGTCGAAATTTTCGACGATGTCTATAAGATGACCGAGGACTGCGATGCATTGATTGTGGTCACGCCCTGGAATGAGTTCAAGCAGCTTGATCTTGATAAGGTCAAAGACCTGCTTAAGACGCCGGTCATCTACGATGGCCGCAATATCTACGATCCCAGTCTGATGAGAGAAATGGGATTCACATATCAGGCAATCGGCCGCGGCAATCACAAAAAGTAAATTTATTTCGCATGGGAAGAGTCGGGTACAATTTGCCCGACTCTTTTCTTATGGATAAACACAACACTCCTCCCGTTTGCAATTACGAGGGCTCCGATTACCAGTCATCCTTCTGGGATGAGGGTGGCCGTGAATACGAAGACCGCACAGAAGCAATTGCCCTCAAACGCCTCCTCCCCAAAAGGGGACGTCTCTTATTGGAACTTGGGGCTGGTGCCGGAAGAAATACCCCCCGCTACGTCGGCTTCGAACGCATCATACTGCTCGATTATTCACGTACACAATTGGAACAGGCCCAGCAGCGGCTTGGCACGTCAGATAAATACGTCTATGTCGCTGCAGATGTATATCGCCTGCCATTTGTGGATGGCCTGTTCGATTCTGCAACCATGATCCGCACCCTGCACCACATGGCAGATGCACCCAGGGCTCTGGGACAGATCAGGAACGTTTTGCAATCGGGTGGCATCTTCATCCTTGAGTTTGCCAACAAATTAAATCTCAAGGCGATCCTTCGCTACCTGCTTGGCAGGCAGCCGTGGAGCCCGTTCTCACTCGAGCCTGTGGAGTTTGTAAAACTCAACTTTGATTTTCATCCAAAAGCCATTCGCACCTGGTTGAAAGCATCAGGTCTTAAGATCGAGACAACGCTGACACTGTCGCATTTCCGCGTGGGCTTCTTGAAACGGGTGATCCCCACTGGCATTCTTGTTTTCCTGGATTCCATCTTTCAATGGACAGGTGGGCTATGGCAGTTGTCTCCAAGCGTATTTGTGCGGGCACGCAGGGATGCAACGCACAGTCCTCATGGAGTTCAGACAACCCCCACATTAACGAACTTGTTGCTGTTTTTCAAGTGCCCGGACTGCAGTTATTATCCACTGCTGGATGAGAAGAATTGTCTCGCGTGTCCCAGTTGCAGGAAAAGATGGGAAGTGAAGGATGGGATCTACGATTTTAGGGAGAGCCACGGTTAAAATATTTTGAAAAAAAAACTGGCTGCCTTCGCACCTGCGGTTTTTGTCACTCTCTCGTTTGCCATCTCAAGGCTGTTATACATTCGTGCAGGCCTCCGTTTCGACAATGCTCCTCCCCGATATTACTATCAGTTCATCGATCCTTTGCTCCTCAAAACCCGGTTGTTGGAAAGTGTTTGGTATCTACACAGCCAGCCTCCACTTTTCAATTTCATCACCGGCCTGCTCTACCAGGGATTTTCGCCACAGTCGAAAATTTTTCAATACCTCTTCCTTATTCTTGGCCTCATATTTGCTCTTATTCTTTACTGGCTCGGCCTTCGCCTGGGACTCAAGCCCTGGGGTAGTGCATTGCTTGCAGCCTGGTTTATGGTCAGTCCGGCAACTGTCCTGTACGAGAACCTGTATTTCTATACCTATCCTATTGCATTCATCCTGGTTTTCTCGGCACTCGCGCTAGGCAGGTTTCTGGAAAGCGAAAATTTCTGGTGGGGCTTGGCGTTCTTTAGCCTGATCGCGAGTCTATGCCTGATATGGGCTGTCTTCCATTTGATTTGGCTGGTCGCTGTAGTGGCTCTGGTTGCGTTCTACTATCGTAACTGGCGCAAGCTTGCCGCTGTCAGCCTGGTGCCTTTGCTGCTGGTAACAGCCTGGTATGCCAAAAATCTGTTTTTATTTGGGAGCTTTGCAGCGTCCTCCTGGGTCGGGATGAACCTCTCCCACGTCACGTTTCTTTCTCCATTGGTATCTCAACCTGTACGGGACGAACTCGTCAGACAAGGTCAGCTCTCCCCTTATCCTGTCACTGAAGCGTTCAGGCCCATCGAGGAGTATGATGGCTTGCTGTCCATTCCCGCGCCGCGCGGCATTCCCGTGCTCGACGAGCATCTTAAATCTACAGAAGCAGTCAACTTCAATCACACTTTTTATCCTGAGCTTTCGAAGATGATGCTTGGAGACGCCATTAACTTCATACGAGTCCGCCCGGATCTGTATTTGGTTTCCGTTAAGCAGGGCTTTCTTATCTATTTTCATTCGAGCAGCGACTACCTGCTTCTAAAAGACAAACCCGCCCCGGAGCTCGAATCCTGGTGGGACCGCATCTTCCATGGTCAGTTCAGTGGATATGACGGTGACTACGGCAACCGCTGGAAAAGCGATCCAGGCTATGTGGGGTGGTGGCTGGTGGTTGCCTTTGTCGCGGTGACAATCTATGGGATAAAAGTAGTAATCACTCGTAACCGGTCTGACCGCGTTTTTCCGGCTGTAGTCGCGTTTATGACCTTCACGATCATCTATTTCACACTAATGACAAATTTTCTCGACCTGGGTGAAAATAATCGATTCCGCTTTACGCTTGATCCCCTTGTTCTGTTATTGTTCGGAATGCTATTGCAAAACGTTATGCTAAAAGGACAGGTACGTCGACATCCGTAGGATGCGGCGCAAAGTCACTGTCTGTTCAATCTCCGTCCTGGCTTGCGTGTCGCAAATTGTGATAGATCGTGAAGAAGATCATCTCTCGAACGGTGAGCTTTCCAAGGAGGGGATGGGGGAGTTGATATCGGTCCAGCTCATTCTCGTCCCATTTTTCAATGACTGCCAAAAGATCTGCATTCGCCTTCGACCATTCATCGATCAATGATTTCCTTTTGTCTTCGGCATTGTCAACGGGCGTTTCCTGGTTGGGAAGATATCTCCCTGAAGCCTGGGCGCCTTTGGCGATTTCGTCCCGGTAGATCTGGCAAAGTTCCTCATAGGTCATGGATGGTTTTTGAGGTTTCCCAAACATTGCCTGCAGAGTGATCTTTGGCAGCTTTAACGCTTTTGAAATGGGCTTCACTGCCTTGATAAGATGATCCACATTATCAGACGGCGACCAGACGTCTGCATGTCGTGCAAAGAAGTCGTTCGCAGGAACTTCCAGGAACCAGTTTCGTGCGCGCTGATTTGATTCCTGGAGGGCGGTGATCAAATCTGTTTTTGTGGCAATCTCTGTCATTTCTGCTCCCAATGTTTTTCCACAACCCAAAAGTGGGATAGGCCCAGTATCTTCAAGGGTGTCTTTTCAAGGATCTGTAGGATACTGCGCAGGATTTTCCCCAGTGAGCCAAATCGCGCAATAATATTGTCGTAGGCCCCAAATATGATCGTGCGCTCAATGAATTTAACAGGCAGCCCCTCGAATAGTGTCTGCATATCTTCTTTGGAGTACACGCGTACATGTGGTGCAAGTCTGGCGCGTAATGAGCGCGGCAGATAATTCACGAACAACTTGTTCCCAAAATAATATTTCCCCTTCCAGAATATTCCATGCGTCTCAAACGGATAACCGCGGTTTGGGCAAAATATGACAACGCGTCCACCGGGCTTGAGGGTGCGGACCATTTCGCGAACCGCGGCCCGGTCGTCCTGTACGTGTTCGATCACTTCATGGCTGAGGATCAAGTCAAAGGTTCCAGAGGGAAGTGGAAGGAATTCACCTGCGGCGTTGATGATGTGTGGGGAATTGAGGCGGGCTTCGGCGGCGCGCTCAAAGTCATATTCCAATCCGACGACCTGACCCCCAAATTGGGAGATGTGTTCCACATA
>JANMSY010000028.1:0-3286 GCA_031389865.1 Anaerolineales bacterium
TGCTCATCCGCCAGAGACACAAAACGCTCGAAATTCAGTACTGCCTGATACCCGGAAGGCGAGCGCCAGCGCACGGTGCGGGTCAGCACACCCGTGTATAAATCGAGATGGCGTTCGTATGATTCGACCGTTCCTGAATCGAGGGAGAACCTTTCACCGTTAAGCAAAACATGGAAAGGCAGCCAGTCGGGAATGTTGGCAAGCTCAGTGAAAGTAATGGGCACATCATCGAATACACCATGAACAAAGGTGGCGCGATGGTCCGCGGGATATCCTTCTTCAAAGGCACCACGCGTGGAAAGATATCCATTACCAATCGTGAAAATGGTTTCCTGATGATGTTGCTTTTCGGGATCCAGGGAGTTTTCGGAAAGATTCCAGATGTCATGCATAGTGATCATCCATTGCGGGCAAAATCCAGCAATTCATTTAATGCGCAGGTCGCGAGGCCGATCACATGGTCTGCGCCCCCATAATAAACGTAGACCGTGCCATCCACAACAGGGTTGGCGCAGGAAAAAACCACGTTGGGCACGTCACCGCGCAATTCCCACAATTCTGTGGGCTCAAAGATAAACTCCTTCGGACGGTGAATGACCTGTGATGGGTCTTCGAGATCGAGCAGGCAGACACCCAGGCGGTACACATGTTGTTCATTGTACGCATGGTAAAGCATCAGCCAGCCCTGTTCCGTCTCGATCGGTACGCCATTCCCGCCCACGCGCTTTTCATCCCAGCCATTATCAGGACGAGGACCGAAGATGGGACGCATTCGCTCGGCCGGCCAATGAATCAAATCGTCACTCTCGGCCAGCCACACCTGTGGAGGGCGGCGATGCAAAGCGATATAGCGCCCATTAATGCGGCGGGGAAAGAGTACATGATCTTTGTTGTCTTCCCCCCGCACGATTTGGCTGAGCCGCTCCCATGTGATCAGGTTATCACTGATAGCGATCATCGGCAGGACGCCTCCACCTGCGTGGGTTGCCTCACCTTTGCCGGTAAACTCGTTGCCAAAGGCCGTGTAACACATGTAAAAATGACCTTCGAGCCTGGTCACGCGTGGATCCTCAACACCTCGTGCGTCAGAGGCATCACGCGACTGCAACACCGGGCGGCGCAGGCGATTCCAGTGGATTCCATCTTCGCTTACTGCATATCCAATACGGCTGATCCAATCCAATCCCTGCGCGCGATAGTGCATATGGAACAGGCCGTTGTCATGGATGACGGAAGGATTGAAAACGTTATATGTTTCCCATTCGGAGCTGGGGTCGGGAAAAAGAATAGGGTTGGCGGGGTGACGTTGCAGTTTCATATGGCGAATGCACCTATTGGATTGGTTCGATGACGACTTTGTCATCTTCATCGTGGGGATGCAATGCCTCCTCCACGGCCAGCACACCTATCAATGCCAGCCAGGCCACCAGCGCAGCCGCGAAGGGCAATGTAGTGAGCACACTGACAACGCTGAGCAAGGCACTGAGCAACACAAGAGTG
Source organism: Anaerolineales bacterium (assembly GCA_031389865.1). GTDB lineage: Bacteria > Chloroflexota > Anaerolineae > Anaerolineales > Villigracilaceae > Defluviilinea. The sequence goes on from JANMSY010000028.1 coordinate 1,501, forward strand.
AGAGCCAGACCTGGTTGCTTGGCGAGAAATAAAAAGCTGTTACGGAACGTCAGCTGCGGCGAGCGTTGTTCCTGGGCAAGCCAGAAGGGCCAATAAAACAAATTTACCGCGAACCAGCCCAGGGCGATGACTCCCCACAGGAGCCGCAACGCTGTCCAAAGCCAGCCTGTGGCTGACTGATAGAACCAGAAGTTTCCCACAAGCACACCAGCGATCAGCAGGTTGATCAACCCCCACACCCAGGCGGGTCCCAGCATGCGACGCAGGGCATCCAGGCCGTGGCGTGGCCCGATGAACTCGCCATCGGCTACCTGACGTGCAATGACATACATGGCAGCAGTGGCGGGCGGCCCGGTGATAATGGGGATCTGGAGCGCCAGCCAGACCAGGTTGAAAAAGATCAACAACATAAAATCCTGCCACCAAAGGCGAAATGCGTGGCCAACGATTGAGAAGGCGCGTGTCATGTTGTCACAAATTTATCAAGTGAATAGCGAGAAGTTCCTGCCTCTGACTTCTTTGCTCCCGATGGCTTGCATTGACTCCCGCGGATCACGGCTTTTCGTCTCCGGGAAGTTGCATCCGTCATTGTCGCAGTCCATATGAGCCGCTGCCTTCGGCCTCAAAGCAGAGACTTTTCCCGCAAGTCTGAGTCGTGACTGGCTGGCCTTGTGCATCGGAGACAGACTGTGCCCCGGTGACGATTACCGGCGCAAAGCTGCCGGGCACCCCGCTGAAGGTCACGGTCAATCCGTCAAAAGCTGCCAGTGGGTACCCGCTGTAGACCGTCACCCCGGGTCCGATCTCGACGTAAGCGAGAGCGGCGAAGGTGGGTGCCATGCCTGCGCCGTACACTTCCTGTCCAATTGCACCCCACTCACTCTGACCATCACGCATATCCTCCAGTGGGATGTAGAGATCAAGCCGGTTGGCCTGGACGGTGGAGTAGGCTGCCGGGTGCTCCGTGGCTATGCCAGGTACCAGGCGCGGCGGCAGGCTGTTCGCCATGGTGACCAGGGTCCGGTAGCAAAACTCGGCTACCAGCTTCTCCACGGAAGGATCGATGCGGCCGTGCGTCCGCCGCAGGAACTCACTCAGGTAGATCCAGGCTTCGTACTGCTCCTTGGGCGTGATCACGGCTGAGCGCTGGGTGGGCGCCAGGCCGAAAAATGTATGTGCGGAAGCGGCCTGACCGTAATCGACCTCGTAGATCCAGCTCAGGCGCATTAAGTTCGCGATCGGGCCGTAGCTGTACGTCAGCCAGGTGTCGTCGCCGGTACGGTCGGCTAGTTCAGCGGCGGCTAAAGCCGACATGGCCGTTATATGTGTCTCGTAAGCAAAGCTGAAACCATGTCCAGGGAACGCCTCTACGGCTGCCTGCGCCTCATCCAGGCATGGGTCCCCGCACCCCAGATCAGCCAACCGGAACATGTAAAGCGCGTAGCCCCCAGCTGCATCCGGCTCCCGCTCGCTACCTTTCCAGGTGTTAAAGGTGTAGAAGCGCGGGAAGTGATAGTCGACAGATTGTGCAAACTCAGTCCAGGCTGCCTGGCTGTCCCGGGCCAGGGCTCTGCCGGTCTCGTAACCCAGCAGACCCAGCTCAGCGGCTTTGAGGGCATGTTCCAGCTCGTACCAGGTATCGCCACGACCCTGACTGCCGCTGATTGCCAGCGGGCCGCTGTTCTGGATCAGCCCGAAGTCCGGGTTATAAAAATTGGGCAGCCCGGCCAGCACGTCCTCCAGAATGGTAGTTGTCAATGGACCTTCTCCATAGCGATTGGTGTAG
>JANMSY010000038.1:0-1834 GCA_031389865.1 Anaerolineales bacterium
TATTTTCGGTGATGATCTCTCGGCACGTCTGCTTGAAACGCAAACAACCCAAGCGTTAGTTCGGTGCGCCGCTCTTAACAAAATGACGCATCTGGGTATGCCCCAAAGCTACAAAGCGGTCTAACTTTTCAATCCGACAAAAGGATTGCGCCTACTTTTTCATTTATGCACCAACGCCATTAGACATTATCGGAAATAGTGTACATACACCGTCCCGAAGGTTATTTCTCGGCTAAGATGGGTGTGGAACACCAACCTTCGGGACGTTTTTCCTTATTACCGACAAAGTCTATTGACTGGACAGAACCCCACAAGATGGCGATGTACGGTGCGAGTATGATATGCGGTTTAAAGACTCTCCTGAGATATTTACTTTTTAATCATCGTCACAACCATGCGTGAACTCCAGCCCACACAGAACATTCTCAACAAATCCCTTTTGCAGGCACAGGACGCCCGGCGTATCAAAAATATTCACATTGCGCTTGGTGAAATCTCTGAATTCGATCAAAAGCGTATCCAGCAGCATTGGCGGGAACTCAGCAAAGGCACACCCGCGGAACATGCACAACTCCATTTTCGTTCTATAAAGGCGGAGGTGCAATGTATGTCCTGTTTTAGCAAATATTATCCCCTGGATGGAAAAATACACTGCCCGTACTGCGGCAGCTATGGCGCAAAAATACTATCAGGCGAAGAATTCTATCTTGAATCAATTGAGCTGGATCATGACTAAAAGCAGACTCATCTGGATGACCGCTGCGCTATTCTTCGTTCTTGGGTGTGGGCTGGTCAGTTCCACAACGTCTCCGACCCCGGACCTGTTTGCCACGCTGGCGGCGTCCACCCCGGGTGAGTTTTCACCTCTCATAGGTACGGCGGCCGAAGCCAGCCCCGTTTTCAATTTCTTTACCCCAGTTGCGTCCCCCACGTCAAATCCCAGCTCCGAAACGACATCCATTCCTCCCCCTTCATCTGCAGACCAGCCAGGGGGGCATATTGTCTTCACCTGCCAGCTATTTAAAGTGCAAGCCATGAATCAAATCTGTATCGTGAGTGCCGATGGGACTGGTTATCGAAGACTGACAACTGAAAATAACACGCAACATTTCTATCCATCACTGTCCCCTGATGGACAGAGTGTGCTATATGCCGGGTTCCGCGAAGCGAATGTGTACGAGATCTATGAATTGGACCTCAACGAAGGCGATGTGAACCGTCTCACAAACAGGGAGGGCATCCTCAATTCGCCTGAAGTCTCGCCTAATGGAGAAACAATTGTCTTCAAGCGGACAAATCCCAGCAATGGGGAAAACCAGATCTGGGTGATGGATCGGAACGGTGACGATCCCGGTAATGTTCCCGCTGTGTATGGCTGGGACCCAACCTGGTCGCCGGATGGAAAAAGGATTCTTTTTGCATCAGATCGTGATGGGCCTGTTCAATTGTTCACAGTTAATTTGCAGGGACGTCAATTATTTCGGGTGACCAACCTGCCCGCCATTCGAGGCCGCAGCGACTGGTCAGCGGATGGACAATTTATCGTAACGTATTCCGGCGAAGCGTGGAACCGTGAAGTCTACATTCTGAATGCAGACGGCTCGAACGTGCGCCAACTGACTCCCAGCGGCGGCAATAGTCAGGGTCCATCATTTTCGCCGGATGGCAACTGGATAGTATTTACCGCCTACTTCGACGACTACGGTGATGATCATGGCTGTGAGATCTACATCATCCGCATAGACGGTACTGACCTGCGGCGCTTAACGAATAATGACTATTGTGATTACCAGCCGCGCTGGGGACCTTGATGAGGATTGGTGACCCAATTAAT
>JANMSY010000337.1:0-10155 GCA_031389865.1 Anaerolineales bacterium
CTCGACCACCGCTAATCATGATAATGACACCGCCGTCATCATATACACCAGCGGAACCACAGGTCGGCCCAAAGGGGCAGAGATCACGCATGGAAATTTGACCGCCAATCTCGACTCACTTCATACCGCGTGGGGCTGGCAGGCGGATGATGTCCTGCTGCATGTCCTGCCGATCTTCCACGTTCACGGATTGTTCGTCGCCTTGCACGGAGCCCTGCATGCCGGCGCAACCTCGTTATTCATGCGCGAGTTCAATGCGCGCACTGTTCTTCAAACTCTGATCGACAGGCAATGCACGGTCTTCATGGCTGTTCCAACCATCCACGCGAGATTGCTGGATATGCCCGGTGCAGGCAGCTTTGATCTATCGCATTTGCGATTGATCACTTCCGGCTCAGATCGCCTGTCTGATGAAGTATTTACCGGTTTTCAGAATACCTTTGGCTATACCCTGCTGGAACGCTATGGCATGACCGAGACAGGGATGAATTGCTCAAATCCCCTGCATGGCGAGCGGCGTTTGGGCTCCGTAGGTTTGCCCCTGCGCGGTGTGGAAGTACGAGTTGTGAACCCGGAAAATGACGGTGTCCTGTCGGATGGGGAAATTGGTGAAGTGCAATTGCGCGGGCCCAATGTTTTCAAGGGTTATTGGAGGCAGCCCGAAAAGACGGCCGAGTCTTTCACAGCCGATGGCTGGTTCCGTACAGGTGATTTGGGTTTCCGCGAACCGGATGGATACCTGACGTTATGCGGCCGCTCCAAGGATCTGATCATCAGCGGAGGCTTGAACATCTATCCGCCGGAAGTCGAGCGGGTGCTGGCTGAGCATCCATCTGTTGCGGCGTGCGCGGTGATCGGCTGCCCGGACCGCGAGTGGGGGGAACGAGTCATGGCAGTGGTGGTGCCTGCCAAAATGGAATCCGTTTCAGGCGATGAGTTGATCCGTTTTTGTCGTGAACGGCTCGCACCCTATAAATCTCCCAAGTCCATTGTTTTTCGAGATGAACTGCCGCGCAATGCCATGGGCAAGGTGCAAAAGGCGGAATTGCGGAAGTCAGTCTGTTCGAATCAATAAACCAAACATTTGAAATACATCATGCGAAAATGAGGACATTTGTTACCGTCATTAGAAGCATTCTGGCTGACTGTTGATGATAAGCTTTACGAAGCTGTCTCCATAAATACGGAGCTTCAATTCCATAGCAGAAGAGGCGTTTCACTCATGGTAATCGATAAGAAAATGATGAATACGGCTTTACCCCGATATCGTTTGGGAAATGTGTTGGTTACATTGGGTGTGCTGACATGGCTGCCTTTCATCGTCCTGCGGATCGCCGGGGAGACGCCCTCCTTATTTTGGTTTCTCCCTTTCCATCTGGCTGGCGTGATCGGTGGCTCACGACTGCGCTCACTTGCCCGCAGGGAAATGGGTGCGCTCACGCCGAAAAGGAATATTCTGCGAATGCTCGGGCATACCCTGATCTATGCGGGTATTCTTGTATGGCTGCCTTATTTTTATTTGAAACTCTCCGCGTCTTCCGCGGTGAATGTAATGGATTTTCTACCGTACCATTTGAGCGGCGTGCTGGGCGGAATCCTGGTATTGGGGCTAAGTTATTGGGTCTCACGAAAGGCTGAAGGAACTGCTCCGTAGAAGCGCAGCTGTTTTCAGGCCGCCAAGGTTCATGCTGTTATAATTCTGAAACCATGCTTGAAAGACTTCAAAAAATTCTGGCCCAATCTGGATATGGATCGCGCCGCGCCTGTGAGGACTTTATCAGTGCGGGCCGCGTCCGTGTCAATGGACAGCTCGCCTCGCTCGGACAGAAGGCAGACCCCGCTATTGACAAGATCACTGTGGATGGAAAACCCATTGCCGCAGCCGAATCATTGACATACATCGCGTTGTACAAGCCGCGCAATGTTTTATCCACGGTGGAACGCGAGCGCGGTGATGACCGTCAGACCGTACGCGACCTTGTGGATGTCCCTCAACATATTTATCCCGTGGGCCGGCTGGACTTCGAGAGCGAAGGTCTTGTCATCATGACCAACGATGGGGACCTGGCAAACCGATTAACTCATCCGAGGTATGGTCATACAAAAGAATACAAGGTGTTGCTGGCGAAACGGCCGGACAAGGCGCAACTGGAAGCCTGGCACCATGGTGTGGTGCTGGAGGACGGCTACAAGACTGCGCCAGTGGATGTGTACGTGGAGAAGCCTCAAGGCAAAGGTGCGTGGGTACGGGTCAGCATGGGCGAAGGGCGAAAGCGTCAGATCCGTGAGACCTGCCAGCAAATTGGCCTCCCGATCGTAAGTATAGTACGTGTCCGAATTGGAACCCTGGAACTGGGTTCCATCAAACCTCGTCAATGGCGCTACCTGACCACGAAGGAAGTTGAAGATCTCAGGAAGCCTTCGAGTGCCAAAAGCCACAGAGAGCCACGCGGCATGGCGGAGAGAACCAGACGCCAGTAGGCGTTACAAAACAAAACCCCGATCAACGGGGTTTTGTTTTTTTATTGCATGGTGACCACGACTTCATGGGTCTTGCCATCATCCTGCAATGGGATTTTAAAGTCTGATAGTTTTTTGCCATTCATTGTGACGTGGCGTACTTCACAGGTTGCCCCATTTGGATTCTCGATGCGGATGTGAACCATCGTTTTGCCGAAACGATAATTGATCTGGTATCCCTTCCAACTGCTGGGGATGCAGGGATTGATCTGCAGTTGATCTGCCGAACGTTCGATGCCGAGCAGCCGTTCCACGCCCACCCGATACATCCAGCTGGCAGAGCCTGTGTACCACGTCCAGCCGCCGCGCCCGTTGTGGGGTGCTGTGCTGTACACATCTGCCGCGATGACATAGGGCTCCACTCGATACAGATGAGCTTTATCCAGTGTATCGGCATGATAAATGGGATTGATCAGTTTGAATAACTGGTGAGCGCGGTCGCTCTGTCCCAATTCTGCAAATGCCCAGATCGCCCACAAGGCTGCATGAGTATACTGCCCTCCGTTTTCGCGGATGCCCGGTGGATACCCTTTGATATAACCAGGATTGCGCGGGGTCTTATCGAAGGGCGGCGTCAGCAGCAGGATCAGTTCATCGTCATGATTGACAAGTCTCTGATAGACCGATTCCATCGCATGCGCGGCGCGGACCGGGTCGCCGCCTTTGGAGAGGATCGCCCACGATTGGGCAAGGGAGTCGATCTGGCAGTCATTGTTTTCCCTGGATCCCAGTGGGGAACCATCATCGTAATATGCGCGTCGATACCAATCGCCGTCCCAGCCTCCCAATTCGATCGCTGCCGAAATCTTCTTCGCCTGGGTTCGATAATCTGTGGCACGTTCATTGTCATTCATTAATTCGCAAAGTGGCGCGAAGTTCGTTAGTGTGGAGGCGAGGAACCAACCCAGCCAGATGCTTTCACCTTTACCTTTTGCGCCTACGAGATTCATACCATCGTTCCAGTCATGCGCGCCCATGAGCGGGATCCCGTGGATACCGGCGGTTGTCCCTTTGGCAAGAGCCCGGCAACAATGCTCATAGAGAGTCCCTTCCGTAGCGGATGGAAATTGCCCGTACCGTTCATGTTCCTCTGGTTTCAGGGGTTCCGCGCTGAGAAATGGAACTTGTATGTCCAGGATGGCTCGATCTCCCGTGACCTCCACATAATGTGCAGTCACAAAAGGAAGCCACAACAGATCGTCGGAACAGTGCGTGCGCAGGCCGCGTCCGGCGGGTGGGTGCCACCAATGGAGCACATCACCTTCCTCAAATTGATAACTCGCGGCTTCAAGCAAATGCTGCTTTACCAATTCAGGCCTGGCATGGATGAACCCCATCGAATCCTGTAATTGATCGCGATAGCCATATGCGCCACTCGATTGATAGAAACCGGTCCGCCCCCAAAAGCGTGCTGATATGGACTGATAGAGCAGCCAGCGATTCAGCAAAAGATCCATCGCTTTATCTGGAGTTTCCACATGGAGCTGCTCAAGGAGGTCGTCCCAGAACATGCCGAGTTCCTCCCACGCAGATTCGATGTTTTGAATATTTTTAAAATGCCCAATGAGCCGCTCTGCGTCCGCGCGGTCCACCCCCTGACCGAGCAGGAAGGTGACTTCCTTTGTTTCACCGGGTTGAAGCCAGAGCACAACCTGCATGGCCGCACAGGGATCCACACCCGCCTCGACGCGGGGTGTTAGACCCACGCGTTCAAGCGCGGCAGGTCGCGCATAACTGCCATGGCTTCCAAGAAATTCGGCGCGGTCGGCCGTCAGGCCACCAGGTTCGCGCGTGGATGCAAGAAACGCAACCCGTTCGGAAAAATCATGGCTGTAGGGGTTGCGTGCGAGCAAGGCAAACTGTGCGCCGGCAAATTCAGGCACGATGTAGGGTGCGGTCGTTTCGTGCGTAGTCCCCAATACCCATTCGGCGAAATACACCGTGTTGATGCGGCGGACGCGCGTGCTGGTATTCTTTAATTTCAACTGGACGATCTTGACCGGCTCGGTTGCCGCAACAAAGACACGCACCTGCTGTTCCAGGCCGTGACTTGCGTGCTGGAAAATGGAATAACCAGCTCCGTGACGGATGAGGTAGGGTTCGTCTGCACGGCTGGGTAATGGAGTGGGTGACCAGATCTCCCCGGTGTCTTCATCGCGCAGATAAATGACTTCGGCAGGAGGATCGCTCACAGTGTCGTTGCGCCAGGGAGTAAGACGATTCTCTCCACTGTTCTGGGCCCATGTACATCCAAGCCCCGTTTCAGAGACAACACATCCAAACTCCGGTGTGGCAATCACATTTACCCATGGTGCGGGAGTCCATTGACCGGGCGCGAGATGGATCACGTATTCGCGTCCATCGGGTGTGAAGCCGCCGAGTCCATTATCGAATAGCAGGTCGGTGGGTCTCTCGGGCTGAGGCATGGGATCGATGGATGGATTCTCGATGGGGACAAAGCGCGGCAGCCGGACCGGATTAACATCCAGCCTCGATAACTGTTCTTCAAGGGAACCAGCCAGCCCGTCCAGAACGACGCGTGCGGCAGATTGCAGGAGAATTCGTTCCGATTCGTTCATCTGGTCTTCCCGAACAATGAATATTCCGCCGCGCTTATTGATACGGTCGTTGTTGCGGGTCCGGTTCAGGGTGCGGTGAATTCTGTTCTGCATGTCCTGGTCGTATCCGCTGGCAAGCTCATTGAAAATGACGACATCGATCATCAAGCCCCGCCGGCGCCAATAGGTATAGGCTTGCATAACTTCATGCAGCAGAATAATATCCTCTTCGCGTTTCATCCGTACCAACAGAATCGGATAATCGCCCGAAATGGCAAATGACCACAGGCCGGGCTGACCGAGCGCATTCGAAGCGAGGACACCCGCATCTGCGCGCAAGACGGGCGACGAGTAAAGGAGAGGGGACAGAAGTTTTTGGAACCGTTCAATATCCTTCGATGTGATCTCGAGTTGTGTGATCTCTTTTTCAACATGGATGCGCGCGTCGACAAAGCCGCGGTTGATCTGTGACCAGCGGCGATACCGATACACAAGTTGAAGCGCTTCCTTGCGCGAGCCGGCAGTGAGCGTTACAAACGCGATCTGCACCGTTTCGTACGCAGACATGACAACCTCAGCCTGCATCGCGCAGATGGGGTCGAGCGTTGCTCCGAGGGTTCCGGAAAGGACGGATGATTCATTTCTCACATGGAACACGCCGGGCAGTTTATCTGTTCCTCCACGTCCAAGAAAAAGTGTGCGGTCGGTTTCATAGCCCGATAATTCGATGTGGTCATGATTGCTGGTGAAAAAGTGCACCAGATAAATCGGTTTTTCATCTGCGGAACGGGGCCGACGATGGAAAAGCAGGCATTGTTGTTCAACCAGAAATTCACTTTCGATAAAAAGCTTGTTGAAGGCAGGGTGGCGCTGATCCGCAGATTGTTGAGCGAGGATGATCTCTGCATAGCTGGTGAGGGCAAACATTCGCGACTGGTTGCCGTGGTTGGTGATGCGTACCCGGCGGATTTCCACATTGTCATCTGCTGCCACACTGATCGAGGTACGCAGCACAATATCACCGTCCTGCCGTTCAAATTCGACCTGGTGCGGCAGGAAGGAAATTTCACTGCGGTCCGGAACGGTCATGGTGGGTTGAGGAGTGACTGACCATATCCCTCCGTTGAGACGATCCTCCACGTAGATCCAGGTTCCCCAATCATCGAGCGTAGCGTCGGCGCGCCAGCGCGTAAGTTCCACATCATCCCAGCGGCTGAAGCCTGAACCCGAGGCATTGATCAACAGGGTGTAGTGTCCGTTGGATAGACAATGGACCTGCGGATAGGGGGAATCGGGTGATACATGCCATGGATCGAGGCTGACATTCACAGGTGTGCCGCGTGCCGTTTCCATTTGTTGTGGGCGTGGATGTTCCGTGGGAGCGCTGACCGGAGTCTGTTCCTGCAACAGCAGTTCAACGCTCTGGATCCGCGGGTCTGCGTGCAGGCGCTTTATCATGCGTTTGTCCAAAAGATGACCATGTAGGGAAAGCAATATCATCCCCTGGTGATGAGCCATGTATGAACGTATGATGGCGTACTCTTCACCGATCTTCAAACGCCCGGGAGTGAAATCGACCGATTCATACAAACCATATAAGGCCCACATCTTATGTTTTTCGAACCAGGCTAAATTCTGCATCACTTCCTCGGGGGCAATGGAAAGCGCGAGCATGGACGCGTAGGGTGTCACCACCAGATGATCTGAAAGTCCGCGCTTGTATCCCAGGTGAGGCACACCGAACGCCTGGTACTGATAGATATGTGCCGTATCAAAGTTGTAGTAACTTGACTCGGATATGCCCCAGGGAATACCCTTCTCTGTGGCATATGCGATCTGCTGCTCCACGGCCACCTGACTACTCTGATCCATGAGCGTGTTGGGATAACTCCGGACGAGCAGGTTGGGCATTAAATATTCGAACATTGTTCCGCTCCATGAAAGGAGGGCGCGTTTTCCACCCAGTTCGGTCAAGGGCCTGGCGAGATACAGCCAGTGGTTCTGTGGAACATCTCCGCGGGCGATGGCGACCAGACTTGCAATACGGGATTCAGATGCCATGAGGTCGTAATAGTTTGGATCCAGGCGGCCGGACTCGACGTTATACCCAATATGAAACACGTGGCGGCCTGGGTTATACAGAAAACTGAAGTTCATCTCATCGAAGAACGATTCGGTCCGCCGGGCAAGTTCGGAAAAATCCTCAAGCAGGGAAGCGGAAAACTTGCGGCTAGACTCAAGGTCATAGGCGAGCACCTCACACCAGTCGAAGGAAACAGTGTCCCCGGCATCCAATAATTCCATGATTTTTTCAAGGGTCTGACTGGCGAATTCACAGATGTGTGGGATTTCGCCAAGCGTGGGGTGTAAAGAGAGGGTTGTCAATAGCTCGTTCCAGACATCGGCAAGTTCAGGTTTTGTGTGGGAATTGACAGCCGGTGTGGGTACATCACCGAGGGAGATCAGCCAGGGAGCCAGGATCTGCAAATCAGTGCGGATATGCCTCAATTGATAACGAACCCGCTGAACCCAGGTGGAGAGCTCCCGCCAGGTTGCAGGGGACAACTCCTCCCCGGAATTCTGAATGGCGGTCCACAACAAGCCTTCGAACTCTGCCTGACCCTCCACAAGCAAATTTACCAGTAGGGTGGGCGAGAACTGTGCGGGATTGCCGAGCATTTGCGCCTGCGTCCGTAGTGAGTTAATAGTTTCATTCAGGTCATTTGCTGATCTGCCAATGCTGGACTGCCCCAATGTATGCAATAGCATGTCCAGCGTATCAACGTATCCCTGCCAGTGCATGATGGGAGAGGATCCAATATCCACGCAACCCTGTTTCAGAGCGAGCAGGCATCCCGCGAGATTGCCGCTATCCACGGTGGAGATGTAGCGGGGCGGGAGCGGCGCAAACGTGCGTGTGTCATACCAGTTCAAAAAGTGACCGCGCAGGCGTTCGAGTGAATCCATGCTGTCGAAGGTGTCGCGCAGGCGTAGTGAAAGTTCCGTTGCTCCCATGTAGCCCATATCGTGGGCGGCAAGCGTGGAGAGCAACATTAGGCCGATATTGGTCGGCGATGTTTGATGTTGGACCAATCCACGCGGACTTTCCTGAAAGTGATCGGGTGGCAGCCAGCGATCTTCCGGGCTTACGAAATGTTCAAAATATAGCCATGTAGAACGTGCAAGCAGTCGCAGTTTCTTCTCCTGGGCCGGTGTAAGTTTGACCTGCGGCTGTATATCGGGTTTGCTGATGCGCGCCGCGACATAGGGTGAAATGAGCCAGCCCAGCAGGAGCGGCATGGATAGTAGTAGAGCGTCACTGTCCACGAGGAAGATTGCGATGCCGGTTGCAATGGCGATCAAGGGTGCACTGAACATTGCCTGCCATGCAGTTTTGAGCCGCAATCTTTTCCCGAACAATTGAACCGTATGCGCGGCGGTCATCCATTGAAGCATATTTTTGCGCGTCACGTGGAGGCGCGTGAGCGTCGCGGCGATGGCGTCCAGATAGATCAGCAATTCATGAGGCAGGAAGATGATTTCGAACAAAGAACGCAGCGTGGACAGTTGGACTGGCCGGGTCACCACATTGGAGGCCTGATCGCCAGCACCGCGAAGCAGACCTGAAATAAAATTCATGACGATCGGCATGAGATATGGGGCCAGCGCGAAAAGCATCCATGCAAACTTTGTCCCGGGCAGAAACAGCCATCCGCTGATCAGCAGGGTCAATAATGCAGGCCCTAGTAGGCTGCGCCTCAGGTTGTCGAAAATCCTCCATCTGTCTATCAGTGACAGCGTATTGCGGGATTTTCCCTGCGTTCGATGCGGAACCCATTTTTGCAGCCAGGGCAATAACTGCCAGTCGCCGCGTACCCAGCGGTGCAGGCGGTCGGTATAGGCAAGATAATGCGGTGGATAGTCCTCGAATAAAACCACATCTGTGGCCAGTCCGCATGAACCCTGAAGAGCCTCGAATAGATCATGGCTTAACAAATGATTTTCGGGAATCTTGTCATGCAGGCTTCTTCGAAAGGCATCCACATCATAGATTCCCTTGCCAACAAAATTCCCCTCGCCGAACAAATCCTGATAGACATCCGACACCGCGCGTGTATACAGATCGATGATGGAATCCCCGGAATAGGCACGCGTGAAAAGTGATTGATTAACAACAACGGGTCGAACCTGGACCCGCGGCTGGAGTATCGTGTAACCTGCTTTTATCTCCCCGGAATCAGGTTCGAATTCAGCATGGTTCAGCACATGGGCCAGTGTACCGATCAGGCGGTGGGCGCTGTCGCGCTGCAATAATGTGTCGGCGTCGAGTGTGATCACAAAGCGGATGGATTCGAGTATGTCTACATCACCGAATTGGATTGTGTATGAGGTGTCAGTCTTTCCCCGTAAAAGCCCATTGAACTCCTCCAGTTTGCCGCGTTTCCTTTCCCATCCCATCCAGATTTGTTCGGCCGGGTTCCATGTGCGTTCGCGGTGCAACAGGTAGAAAGGCCGATACCCGTCGTTCCCGTACTTCTCGTTCAGGCGTTCGATCTCTGCCTTGGCTTGTGTGATGAGCTCGTCATCCTGTGGTGTTTCTTTTTCATTTGCGTCGGCAAAATCGGTCAACACCGCGAAGAAAATATTTGGGTCGCTATTGGCAACGAAATGATTTTCAATTTGGCGGGTCAAAAACTTAACATCCCGTTCTGTACCGAATAACGCCGGGATGACAACCATGGTCCTGTATTCAGACGGCACCCCCGCCTTAAGGTGAAGTTTCGGGAGCGTGTGGGGTGGAACAAGAGAGGTTACGAGCCATGGAAACGCTTGCAAATGGATTGGCAGACATCACCCAGCTGATCTGGGATGCCGCTCCAGCTCCCAAGCTGTGGACGAAGCTCAAGTCCGTCTCAAACTCAGCCGAGCCTGATTCGGAGACGAAGGTCATTAGTTCCATCCTCAACCTGCGTCTCCGGGCCCCCCTCGATTGGAAGGAATACATCGAGGCAACCAGTGTGCTGGAGAGCATCCTGCAAAGCGACCCTGCCAGCCTGTATACCCAGTCCGATTTTGA
>JANMSY010000127.1:0-11015 GCA_031389865.1 Anaerolineales bacterium
GTACAATCACTGCCGTGGGCATCAAAACACTCTCTGCAAACAGGACAATCCATGAATAACAACTTTCAGGAGACACTCTACTTTCCATTTCGCGATGCGGACTCAAGCAGGCAATTCCTGATCGCATGCGCGGTCGTGTTGGCGGGGTTTATTATCCCCATTCTCCCATTCATACTTCTGATGGGATACACAGTTAGGATCATGCGCCAGGTCATCGACGAGAAAAAAGCGCCATCCATGCCGGCGTGGCAGGGAAGCGACTGGTCGGAAATGTTCATGGATGGGCTGCGACTGTACGGAGCACAACTGGTCTTGATGCTGCCGCTTATGTTATTCATGGGATGCGGGATCATTTCCATCATCAGCGGTTCGGTGGGATTTGCAGCGTTGGCAGAGGAAGGAGCGCGGTCCCTTGCCCCACTTAGCGGGCTCTTCTTTTTCATTGGCATACTATTCATCATTATTTTCTCAATACTTGCCCTGCCCTATGGGATCATTACCCCTGCAGCACAGGCACATATGGTAAGCAAACGTTCGTTTGCAGCAACGTTTGAATTCAAAGAGTGGTGGCAGGTTTTCCGCAAAGCCCTGGGGCAGTTCCTGGCGGTTTATATTATGCTGATGATTGCGTCATTTATCTTTACTCTCGTAATCCAGATCGCCATGATCACCATCGTCCTGATGTGCATTGTCCCGTTCCTGATGATCCCCTATTCTGCCTACCTTACTTTGGTGACGAACACTCTGTATGCACAGGCCTACGCAGCCGGGCAGGAGGCTTTGCAGACAGCATGACTCTACCTCCACCGCAAGTGACCATCGAATATACGCGGCCCGGAAAAGACGTGACTGAATATGTTGAAGATCTGCTGTTCGAGGATGAGCAACGCATCAAAACCTTCAAGCTGTTCCCGAGCCAGGTCGCGAAAAAACTGACACACAGTCTGCAACTTAATGGCTTTATTTCGAGGTGGCAGGGTGTTGCCTGTATTACCAAAGTCTACTTTTTTCAGGAACATTTCAACGTGCTTCAATTTCAAGATAAACAGCGGAAGACACTCGGATTTCATTCAGACATCGGTACACCTCTTATCAAGACGGAGAGCGGCTATCGCATGACGGATTGGTTCCTCGATATCTGGCTCACTCCGGCTGGAAAATTGTTCGAATTGGATATGGATGAGTTCGAGGATGCACTCTCCAAAAATCTGCTCACGCACGGTGAGGCCCAGATCGCAAGAGACACGTTTGCCCGCCTGATCGATGAAGTAAAGCAGGGAATATATCCCAACGCTTATCTATAACAGGAAAAACCATGCGACCACTTGAAATTATTATTACGCTGCTGCTTGTCCTCTATTTGTTGTGGAAACACCCGCGTCCGTTTGCGATTCGACTCGCGCCCGCGGCCGCGCTCCTCGTCACTTTGATTCACCTGGCGCTGGAAGGCTATCGCTGGCAGATGATCCCGATCTATGTGCTGACAGCTGCGCTCACACTTAGCGCGCTGATCAAGATCAGATCCACTGCGGATTGGAAGCCCCTTGCCTCAACCCTGGCCTTTATCCTGCTCGCCGTTTCGATGGCGCTTCCGACCATACTGCCTGTCCCGTCCATCCCTGCTCCGAGCGGACCCTACGAAGTGGGCACAACGATCTATGAACTGACTGACTCTTCGCGAACAGAACTGTATTCGGGGAAAGATGAGGCGCGTCGGTTCCAGATCCAGGTCTGGTACCCAGCCGAACCGGGTCCAGCCGACGAGCGCGCCCGATGGATGAATCATGCCGAAGTGTTCAGCCGCTCCATTTCCACGGGTATTTTGGATTTACCACCATTCTTTTTGGATCATCTGGCGCTTGTCAAATTGCCAGCGTATAAAGATTCCAAACTCGCATCAACGAATGATGGTTATCCTGTCATTCTCTTCTCACATGGCTGGAATGGATTCAATGCCCAGAACACAGGGCAGGCATTGCAGCTTGCCAGTCATGGATATGTTGTCATCGGTGTACAGCACACCTACGGCGCCGTGGTCACCGTGTTCGATGATGGAACGGTTGCAGCGAACAACCCATCTGCATTACCTGAGGGCGCACCGGATGACGAGTATGACATCGCCGCGCATACACTGGCTGACCAGTGGGCAGGTGATATGGGTTTCGCCCTGGATTTCCTCGAAGAACAAAACAATGCTTCCAATAGTCCCTTTTTCAATTCGCTTGATCTGTCACTCGTTGGCGTGTATGGGCATTCGACAGGCGGCGGAGCTGCGATCCAGTTCTGCGGCACGGATACGCGCTGCAAGGCTTTGCTGGGCCAGGACCCGTTTATGCGTCCCGTCTCGTATGAAGTGCTTGAAAGCGGAGTCACGCAGCCATCGTTCTTCATGTTCAGCCAGGTTTGGAAAGATGATGTGGGCAGCATCAACAACCGCTTATTTGACGGATTCTATGCAAATTCCAAACAAGCAGTGGGTGCCGTATCCATTGAAGGAACTGCCCATTATGATTTCAGTGACCTGCCGCTGCTTTCCCCACTCGCTCCCCAACTGGGACTCAAGGGTCCCATCAATGGCAGGCGCGTGACAACGATCATAGATGACTACCTGCTGTCCTTTTTTGAGATGACACTCAGAGGCACATCTTCTGATCTTTTTAACAAACAAAGCCAGGAGTATGATGAAGTAAAATCAGCCCATTAATTGCTTGTCATGCAGTAGTTTATCGTTGAAACGGATCCAGAAAATACCTGTAGAACATAATGTAGGAGAAACGAATGGAACCAAAACCCCCATTAGAACCGAGTCTTGTACAGGAGTTTGTCGGTAACTCACATGGAGATCTACAGCGCGTTCAGGAATTGCTCGCTCAGGAACCCGCGCTGATCAATGCCTGCTGGGATTGGGGCGGGGGTGATTTCGAAACAGGGTTGGGTGCGGCCGCGCACATGGGAAGAAAAGACATCGCAGACTTCCTGCTCGAAAACGGTGCGCGTCTCGATCTATTCGCAGCAGCGATGCTGGGTAAACTGGATATTGTGAAAGCTGCGTTGAGCGCCTTCCCCAATGCGATTAAAACCCCGGGCCCGCATGGCATCCCCCTCATTGCTCACGCAAAGGCCGGAGGCGAGGAAGCGAGCGAGGTCCTGGAGTATTTGCTATCCATGCAGAAATAAACGAATTGGGTCAAAGCTTTACCAGATGAATTAAGAGATGTGTGTTTGACGAGCCCCTTTAGTGATCTGTACCCGTGAGGAAGCCCTGGATGTCGCAACCTACTGGTGAGAAACCGGTTGAAAAGAGTAGAGATATAACCGAGCAGACCGCAGAGATCAAGACTGCAGCGCCTCCTACGCGCCGATATCGGACTGTGCTCTTCCAGGCTGCGCTCTTCTCGACTCTTGGCCTATTCATCCTGCTGACATTTCTAGTCAAAACGACAACTTATTTTCCCATTGATCTTCAAATAACACGTGCCATACAATCGATCGATTCTCCCTGCTTTTCAAAACTGATGACACTCATCAGCTGGCCGGGCTTTTTACCTCAGTCAATTATCATCACCCTGCTGCTTGCGCTTATCCTCCACCAGTATGGGCTGCATTGGGAGTCGGTAAGCTCACTACTGGCCGCGCTGTTTTCCGGAGCGATCAATGAACTGCTCAAGGACATTGTCCAGCGTCCACGCCCTGCTGTGGACGTGGTGCATGTCTTCGCGGTACTGAAGAGTTATAGTTTCCCCAGCGCACATGTCATGTTCTACACGACCGTGTTTGGTTTCTATTGGTATCTGGCGTATACTCTGCCAAAGCGATCCTTGCAGCGTAGTCTCTTGCTCATGCTCTTTGGATGTTTCATCCTGTTGGTGGGTATATCGCGTATCTACCTGGGCCAGCATTGGGCGAGTGACGTATTCGGAGCCTATCTGTTGAGCGGCTTGATATTGGCAGGAATAGTGCTGCTCCATCAATGGGGCAAAACGCGCTTTTTTGTTCACTAGCCCGCGACTTTCCCGATCTTAGAAAGGAATGAGCATGTTTAACTCAGGTTTGAATCTGGCAGTGATGGATTTTGCAGTGCTCATGCTGCCGCTCTCCGAAAAGGATCTGGAGCGTGAATGGATTTGGAAGGACCATGACGAGGAAGGGATTCGCTTCGCCTTCTTTGTGACTCTCCAGGAATTGCGCCACCTGGCCGTGACTCTTTCCACGCTTCGTTCCAGGCCGACAGCTGCCCAGCATATCCTGAGTCAGTACCACTCTGCATACATGGATTTGCAGGCCGCCATCATGGGCCTGCCGCCTGAGGATATCAACCGCGCTCCCGCCGAGGGAGAGTGGTCTGTCAGGCGAGCCTACGCACATATCCTCGGTACGGATATCGCTTTCACTGCAGTTGTTCGCCATGCGCTGGAAGGTCACCGTACAGAAACATGGACACCGGATCCAATGTCGGAGGAGGATGATACAAGAAGTAGCGGGATGAGCGAAGAGGAATACAAGACCCTCACATCGAGTCCACTGGAGGGAATGCTGGCATACCATCGAGCCTTCCACCCCACGATCATTGAAGAATTCAGTGCTATTACTGACAGCGAACTGGACCTGCCTGCCACATTCTGGGAGGTGACGCGTTTTCCGATCAGGCACAGACTTCAGCGCTACGAAGCACACTTTGCCCAGCATACCGTTCAGATCGATAAGACATTGGCGGCAATTGGACAGGTTCCAACCGAATCAAAGCGCCTGCTTCGAAAAATTCTTGCCGCACTCGCCGGGGCCGAAGGGATGATGATCGGCAAGGAAAAAATGGACGACACAGTGATTCTTGCGACTGCATCGTCCATTTCGGAACGGACAAGAGAGATCAGTGGCTTGCTTGGATAGGTTTATTGCGCGGCGGTTTTTGTTTTATGACGCGCAAGCGCCACCTTAATGATGCGCTCAAAGAAAAGTTTATAGCCGCCTTCATCGTACAGGATCATGTAATCGGCAGGTCCATATTCCGCAGGCGTGAGCATGATCGCTGCATTGGGGTTGATCTCCAGAACGAACAATTCTCCCTGGTCATTCATGCGGATATCACAGCGCCCGTACGCTACTCCGTTCATCGCCTGGTACATGCGAATGGCAATATCATGCAGGCGTGCCATCAATTCGGGATCGGTGACCCGCTTGAAATCGAACGGAACGTTGTAATCCCACTTCACGTCTGTATGCCAGAATTCCTCACCAGGGGGGAAGACCAGTTCAACAGGCGGGTACGCAATCGGATTCTCAAGATCATCCGGATTATCCACCACCAGAACGTTGTATTCCTGCCCCACGATAAACTCTTCCATGCGTGCCCCACCGAATTCTGCACAGACACGTTCCACCTGCCGGGCAACCTGTTCAGGCGTATCAGCCCGTGAATCACGAAACATCCCCATGCTTCCGTAGCTCTTCGGATGTTTTACCATGATCGGATAACGAAGATTCTTGACAAGTTCCAACGCTTCCTCAACGCTCGTGACACGGTAGCCTTTTGCAAAACCGACTCCATATGCATCCGCCGCAGCCTGCATCTGTTCACGGGTGGGATCGAAGAAACCGGGAGTGGCTCCCGTATAGGGCAGGTTAAGCTCCTCGAGAGCGTTCACCACATCAATACCCTGATACTCCCAATCCGCGTCTTCGTCGTGTTCATACCCTTCACAAATATTCAAATAAACATCGAATTCCCTGCGCGCATCCAGTGCGCGTAAAACATCCATGACAGGGTCAGTCATGGTGACCATCTCCCAGTCAAATCCTTGCATGTAAGGACCTGGATCGAAATCCTCCACTACTTCATCCGTAAGAATGCAGATACGCATGTGTTCACCTCGCCAAGTATTTTTAAAACATTATTACATAAACCCGTTGAATTGCAATAGTGGAACGGATGTCTTAAGTAATTGATCGTATATCCCACAGGAGCACATAAAAAACGGATAACTAAAAGTATAATTACGGGATGAAACAAAAGAGAGCATCCACCATTTTCCTTATTTTGGGGCTTACCTTCCTGGCCGTGGGCGTTGCAACCGACCTGACTGCGTTCTCATGGCTCGCGATAGCGTTCGTCCTGATATCTCTGATTCTGGGCGGCAGGTGGCTAAGGAGGAGAAAAGGAACGTTTTGATTTAATGAGTTAAGCTTCAAAATGAAGATGGACCCGCGGCCTGCGGGTCATTTGCTTTATTTAGCCTTGACGAGGCTTCCTTTCTTTGCTAAAATATTTAGGTTAGACTAAATTTATTTTTAGTTTTAAGGAGAAACAATGAGGCCTTTATCCAGAAGAGACTTTCTCAAAGTGGGGAGTATTGCTTTTATAACCACAGCAGGTGCAACTGCAATCACCCAGAATAAGCATGACCATGTTGACCAGGATTCAACCACCATAAATGTATCGCATGCCATGCAACAGGGCGATCATGGGGATTTACCGGGAACAGTAGGTGAAGTAGATCACGAAAAGAATGGTTTCAACCCAACCGACCTCCTGACCGATTTCGATTACGGGGAAGTGTCCACGCTGCCAAACGGGCAGACCTTGCGGGAATACAGGATCATTTCATTCAACAAGAACATCGAGGTTGTGCCTGGCATTGAATTCCCCGCCTGGACGTATAACGGAAGAATTCCCGGTCCCACCATTCGAGCCACCGAAGGCGACCGCATCCGCATTCACTTTAGCAATGGCAGCAATCATCCGCATTCGATGCACTTTCACGGCTTCCACCCCAGCGAAATGGATGGTGTGCCGGGCACAGGGCCAGGCGGACTCGTCGAATCGGGAGGCACCTTTACATATGAATTTGACGCGGAGCCATTTGGCCTCCACCTCTACCATTGCCATGTCTTTCCGCTGGCGCGCCACATTGCGAAAGGACTCTATGGCACATTCATCGTTGATCCACAAGAAGGGCGTCCGCCGGTTGACCGCGAAATGGTCATGGTAATGAACGGCATTGATATTGATTTCGACGATGCAAATGATTTTTATGCCGTCAACGGAATTCCATTTCATTATCAGAACCACCCCATTCAAATTCATGTCGGTGAAACGATTCGAATCTATCTTGTCAACATCCTTGAGTTCGATCTCCTCAACTCCTTCCATCTTCACGCAAATTTCTTTCACTACTACCCTACGGGGACAAGCCTGGTTCCCAGCGAATTTACAGACACGATCATTCAAGGCCAGGCTCAGCGCGGCATTCTTGAATTCAGCTATAAGTACCCCGGTATGTATATGTTCCATGCCCACGTGACAGAGTTTGCCGAGCTTGGCTGGAACGGCATGTTTGAAGTAATGGCGTAAAGGTGACACATGAATCAGCCAACTTCCCAACCCGAGACAAATCGCTTCACCTTTCGAACCTTCATCCTGCTTCTCATTCCGATCATTTTGCTTGTCGGTGTGATTGTGCTCTTCCTTTCCACGGGTGGCGGCCTCCGTCTTGTATCTCCCGTTCCTGTTGAAAACCTTGACGTTGAAAAATACATTCTCGAACCTAATGAAATTCGTCTTGATGTTCGCAACACGGGACCTGATGAATTGACGATTGCTTCAATCATCGTCAACGAAGCGGTTATGCCATTTGAGGTGAGGCCGGGTCCAACGATCCCGCGACTTGGGAGTGCAGAAATCCATGTCAATTATGCGTGGACGCAGGGCGAAGCGTATGGCATCACGATCTTCACCAGTAACGCAGTTCCCTTCGCCGTGGATATTCCAGTCGCGTTTGAGACACCTCAGCCCTCTCAAAGCACATTCTGGGGGTTTACCCTGATTGGCTTATATGTTGGTGTCATACCTGTGTTTCTCGGTATCTTCTGGTTCCCGGCACTACGACAGCTCGGCCGCCGCACAATGACCTTCCTCATGGCGGCAACAGCAGGTCTGTTGATCTTCCTGGGCCTGGATACGCTCGCGGAAGCGCTGGAATTTGCAGCAGAGGTGCCGTCTGCATTCCAGGGTATCGGTTTGATCGGTATTGGCGCCGTCGCGACCTTCATGTTGCTCGACGCGATCTCCAAAAGACAAACAGAAATTACAGGCGGCGAATCGGAACGCAGACTCGCCATCGCACTCATGATCGCGATTGGCATTGGCTTCCATAACCTCGGCGAAGGACTTGCCATCGGTGCAGCCTATAACGTGGGCGAGATCGCGCTGGGTACATTTCTCGTTGTCGGCTTTATTATTCAAAATATCACAGAAGGACTCGGTATCATCGCACCCGTCCTGCGCGATAGACCCAGCCTTGGCAGGCTCGCATTGATGGGACTCATCGGAGGTGCACCGGCCATCCTGGGCGCCTGGATCGGTGGATATACACCGTCACCCTTCCTTGCGGTGCTTTTCCTTGCCATCGGCACAGGAGCGATCTTTGAAGTAGTGTACGAGATCGCGAAACTTATCCAAAAAGACACTGTCCGCGAGTCCATGCCGATGACCATCTTTAGCGGAGTCTTGACCGGCATGTTAGTGCTCTGGGTCACTGGCTTATTGATCAAGTAAGGAAATAATTTCAATGGAGCAATTCGTATCTTCCCTTCGCATTGCTGGTTTGCTCGCCCTGGCAGGCGCGTTCCTGTACGCCATCGGGGATGTCCTTTTGCTGGCAGGCAAAGTCAAACTCGATGAATACCCAAAACTGCAGCCATTCGCCAAATTACTTTCAGATGCAGAAAAAATGGTTGTGCTTTCTCCCAACCGCATGATGTGGGGCGCGCTGATCGGGGTCTTTGCAACGCCCCTGATGCTTATTGGTTTCTGGCAGGTGTATCAGGGCCTGAAAGGCGCGAATGCCTCGCTTGTGCTGGCAACTGTCGCCTTGTTTGGAAGCGCATCGGTCATTGGGGCATTTGTCCATGGGACGTTTTATTACATGGGCGAATATGTCCGGGCGTTGAACAACGTTGAAGATGGCTCGCAGCCCGTGATTGCAGAGATGATCGCACGTCATCGCAAAGTCCTGATCGTTTCGTACGCGCCGGTCCTGATGCTGATCCTGATTGCTTCCATTTTGTTTTCCGTCCTGGTTGCCACTGGCAGGACAGCTTTTCCCGTTTGGATTGCGGCCGTCAGTCCACTCACGATGACGCTTGCATGGCTGGCGATTAAGCGAATCCTTCCGCAATTCATCCGCGATTGGACGGAGGGCGCGGGCTTCAATATTGCCTACCTGGCTTTCTTCG
This sequence comes from Anaerolineales bacterium, assembly GCA_031389865.1. Lineage (GTDB taxonomy): Bacteria > Chloroflexota > Anaerolineae > Anaerolineales > Villigracilaceae > Defluviilinea. Next base: position 9,232 of record JANMSY010000127.1, read on the forward strand.
CATGTACAACCATCGCCCTCTGGAATGGATAAACAATGCAACAGTCTCTCACAATTTCCATCCAGGATTACCTGAAGAACATCTATGAGCTTACCGAGAACGGCGGGAATGCAAGCACGAATGACCTTGCAAAGCGACTCAACATCAAACCTGCGTCAGTGACGGGCATGGTGCAAAAACTTGCGTCCTCGAAGCCGGCACTGGTTGAATACCAAAAACACCAGGGCGTAACATTGACAAAAGAGGGCAGAAAAGCTGCGCTCGAAGTGATACGCCATCACCGGCTGCTGGAGGCCTGGCTCATGCAAACGCTTGGGTATTCATGGGATGCCGTCCATGAAGAGGCGGAACGGCTCGAGCATGTGATCTCGGAGGACTTCGAGAGGCGCATCGCGGCTGCCATGGGACATCCCGTCCGCGACCCACACGGGGAACTCATCCCTACAGCAGATTTGAGAATGCCGCTTGATTATTCGAAACCTCTCTCGGCACTGCGTCCCACTCAGGGCGGGACCATCCAGCGCGTCAATGCCGCAGATGCCGAAATGCTCAGGCACCTGGAAGGGCTTGGCCTCGTGCCCGGCGTGAAGATCGAGGTGATCGATTACTCACCGTATGATCATAACCTTACAGTCAGGGCCGGCAAAAAATCAGCCGTCCTGGGGCTGAATGTCACAGGCAAAATTTTTATAGAAGTCGACCGAACTTAAAGTGTATCTACTACATCGGAAGGTTAAACATCGTGGAAACGACAACATTTTTTAGAATCCTTGTACCCGCCTTGATCGTGCTTTTTGCCCTGCATCGCGGATACTATGTCGCAAAACACAGCAAGCCTGAAGGCGACACCTTGAAGAAACGCGAGAATGGGCTTGCATCCACTCTTGCGGGCCTCCTGAGCCTGGTCGGGTTCGTGGCGATCATTGCTCATACAGCCAAACCAGGCTGGATCGCATGGGCTGACCTGCCGCTGCCACTCTGGTTGCGGTGGATGGGTATCGCCATCGCGTTACTTGGATTTGGCCTGCTCCAGTGGGCGCAAAACTCACTGGGCAGGAACTGGAGCGACACCCCGCGCATGATGAAGGAGCAATCGCTCGTCACCAGCGGACCTTATCAATTTATCAGGCATCCGATCTATACGGCTTTTTTTCTCATCCTGGGTTCAATTCTTTTGATCTCAGCCAACTGGCTCGTGGGTTTCGCATGGATAGGGATGACGGTTCTGGAAATCGCATCGCGCATCGGTTATGAAGAGGATCTCATGATCGAATATTTTGGTGACGAATACCGTGAGTATATGAAAAGAACAGGACGATTGATGCCACGCATGCCCAAACTACCGTTCACAAGGACCGAGGTACGTTCAAAAGCAAAATAATTCAGGGTGCTGATGGCTGGGATTGGTAAAAATTAACCCAGCCACCTGCACAATTTATAAACGAGGAAACCAAAATCATGAACGAAAATATTTTCCGTATCACAGCCGCCCTGGTGCTTTTCACAAGCATAGGTATTTCAGCATACTTCCGCCGCAAAGCGGATCAAGACACCGCTGAGAGAATTTCCCGAAGCGTTGATGGCTCCGTATTGATGACCCTTATAAAGGTTGGCGGCCTGCTGCTTTGGCTCAGTCCCGTCCTATACCTGGTCAACCCGCGCTGGATGTCATGGTCACAGATCGGCCTGCCATACTGGCTGCGCTGGCTCGGCGTACTCATTGGGATCCTATGCACGTTTTCGGTCTACTGGTTGTTCAGCAGTATCGGCAGCGGAATTACACC
>JANMSY010000129.1:0-2902 GCA_031389865.1 Anaerolineales bacterium
TGAAACAACCTGCACCGGGTGGAATCCGCCCCCCGTCCAGCGCTCGCGGACGCGCTCACGCATGTAGAACGCGAGCTTGCGTTTAAGGTGAAGCCGGACCGCCCAAAGCTCATCATCAGGGATGTCATCGATCTTCGACCACAACTCCGGCTCATCGAGATGAGCATACCAATCCTGGCCCAAATATTCGGTGAATAAATTGGTGAGACGTCGCGCCATCCAATTCGATACATGGACACCGTTGGTGACGTGCGTGATCGGCACATCATCCACTTCGCGATCATTCCATAGGAATTGCCACATCTTGCGTGAGACACGTCCATGCAACTCGGAGACGGCATTCCGTCCATTTGCATTACGCAGTGCCAGAATGCCCATGCTGAACGTTTCGCCCTGCGGTTGCTGGTGGCGTGCGATATCGAAGAACTGGTCACGGGTCAGTTTGAGCTGCGGCCAGAATGCCGCCAGATATTTTTCGATCAACCACAATGGGAATTCATCGTTCCCCGCGGCGACGGGTGTATGCGTGGTGAAGACATTTTGTCCACGCGATTTTTCCATGGCCTGTTCAAACGTATCGCCGCCGTTGACGAATTCGCGGGCACGTTCAAGAGTCAGGAACGCGGCGTGACCCTCATTCATGTGCCAGACAGACGGGTTATATCCCAATGCACGCAAGGCGCGCACGCCACCCATACCCAGCAAGAGTTCCTGCATAACGCGCCGGTCAAGATCAGACCAATACAGACGCCCAGTCAATTGTTTATCGGAATCAGTATTCGGGTCCAGGTTGGAATCGAGCAGGTAGAGGGGAACGCGTCCCACGCGGATCTCCCAAAGGCCAAGACTCACCGTGCGGTCCGGAAATTCCACCTCCACGCAAATCCGTTCGCCAGAATCATCCACCACAGGCAGTACAGGCAGGTTATTGAAATCCAGGGTGTTGTTAACGGCTTCCTGCCAGCCATCTTCCGAGATGCGCTGTGAGAAGTAACCCTGCGCGTACATGAAACCAACACCGGTGAGCGGAAGGCCAAGATCGCTTGCCTCTTTCAAATGATCGCCAGCCAGCACACCGAGACCGCCCGAGTAAATCGGCAGCGTTTCATGCAGGCCAAATTCCATCGAAAAATACGCGATGGGCCTGCCATCCAATTCAGGATGAGCCTGGCTTGTCCATGTTTCGGTTTCATTCATATAGGAATCGAAACTGGAAAACACACGATCAAAAAGTGCAAGATATTCCTTGTCCTTCGCGGCCTGCTTCAAACGAGGGCGACTGATTTCACGCAGCAGGCGGATCGGATTATGGCCGATCCGTTCCCATAGTTCGTAATCAAGACGGCCAAACACGCGCGCGGCTTCTGGTTGCCACGTCCACCATAGGTTGTAAGCCAGCTCGCTGAGACGGGTGAGACGTTTTGGTAGATCAAATCCATCGGGTGATTTTGAGCGAAATATGTTCATAAGTTATGTAATCATACCAAATTTTTAGGATTCACCAAGCAGACGCGGAGATGCCGGGATCATTAATTTCAGACATTTATGCCTCGTTGCAAGGAATGAATTCCGATTAGAATTGACTGATGACTCACGTCCAGCTCTTTATCACCTGTCTTATCGATTCCTTCTACCCGCAAACGGGCGAGGCAGTCGTGGACATTTTTCGCCGCCTTGGCGTGAGTGTGGATTTTGCTCCTGACCAGACCTGTTGTGGGCAACCGAACTTTAACGCGGGCCTGCGTGCCGAAGCGCGTCCGATCGCGCAGCATACCCTCCGCGTGTTTGAAAAAACAGACGGGGATATTGTCACGCCATCGGGTTCGTGTGCACATATGTTTAAGCATGGCTATCTGGAATTATTTGAGGACGACCCAGTCTGGCTTCCACGCGCACAGGTATTTGCAAAGCGCGTCTACGAATTTTCAGAATATCTTGTGGACAGGCTCGAAGTCACAGACCTCGGCGCGCGCTGGGACGGGATGCTCACCTATCATCCATCCTGTCACACCCTGCGCGGCATGAACATTGACCGTCAACCGCGCGCTTTGCTGGCAAACGTCCACGGCGCGCAGATGGTGGAGCTGCCTCACGGCGAGGAATGTTGTGGCTTCGGCGGCATTTTTTCGATCGAACATCCTGAACTCTCAGCCGAATGGTTGAAGAGAAAAGTGACCAATCTCGAAAGTACTCACTCCCCCACGCTGGTCGTCACCGATGCGGGTTGTCTCATGCATATTGCGGGTGGGCTGCATAGACAGAATAAAGCCCAAAAAGTATTGCATATCGCTGAAATACTAAATTCCCGATGAAGGATATTGCGGTCATACACTTCATCAAAGTAGGCAATGGACGCCTTGCACTATTCCACCGTCCACGCACTGTGGATTTTCCATCGATGCGTGAGATGGGCTGTACTCATATCATCACGTTGCTCAAGGAAAGCGAGGGGGCGGAACGCTATGGCAATATGACCAAAAATGCAGGCATGGAGTGGGTCTGGCTGCCCATCCCGAACGGAAAATATCCGGAAGGTGATGTGCACGAACGCCTCCTCCAGGCCATGCCCGGGCTTTCACAGCTGCTCGACGATGGCAAGTCCATTATGATCCATTGCTCGGCAGGCATTCACCGCACAGGCACGGTCGCCTACGGTCTCCTGCGATGGCGCGGCATGGATCGAAAGCAGGCAATTGAAGTCATCAGCCGTACACGCAGGGAAACCGCCGAAGGTATGATGGAGAAGCGAATGCGATGGGGCGATGAAAATGCAGGCCCTGTACGTCAACAGGATACAGACACAACATGGGTACATTCCGTCAAAGAATTCGTCAATCAATTGAAAATGAAACTCTTCAAACAGCATTAGATAATAATGCTGAACGCCGACTCAAAGGGCGGG
>JANMSY010000146.1:0-2283 GCA_031389865.1 Anaerolineales bacterium
CACCCATCCCGGAAATATCGAATGAACGCGTGTCATCTGTGGATGGCATGCCGCAGGTCTACATCCCGGAAGGGACGTTCCGCATGGGCGGCATGGACGCGCGCTCTGCACCTGATGAAAGGCCCGCACATTATGTGACACTCGATGCGTTCTGGATGGATCAACTTGAAGTGACCAATGCCATGTACCTTCTATGCGTGCAGTCGGGACCGTGCAAGCCTCCACAAAACTTTCGGTCGCTGCGGCGCAATGCCTATTTCAATAACCCGCAGTTCAATGATTATCCGGTGGTGTATGTGACATGGGGCCAGGCGAAAATGTATTGTGAATGGGCACAAAGACACCTGCCTACTGAAGCCGAATGGGAGCGCGCCGCGCGCGGTGATGACTGGCGCACCTTCCCATGGGGCGAAGACAAAGCGGACGGCTTGCGTGCCAACTTCAATATGATCGCAGGCGATACGTCACGTGTGGGGACGTATCCGCTCGGTGCGAGTCCGTTCGGGGTCTTCGACATGGCGGGCAATGTTGCAGAATGGACAAATGATTATTACAGCGGGACGTACTACGCCACTCTTGCAGATGGAGAGACGCTCAACCCAACGGGACCCGCTTCCAGCTCCAGTCTGCGGCGGGTGGTGCGCGGCGGGAGCCTGGGCGACGCGGAGATCAACATCCGTGTGCCGAAGCGTTCATCGGTGTTGGGATCCAATGTGAATGTGGGGCCCGGCTCCAGTTCCTATCTCGGTGATTTCTCCCCGCGTATCGGCTTTCGCTGCGCAGCGGATGAATAAAGCGTAAGGCAGTCCGTATTACCTCTCCTCCTTTCAATCTGGCAATTCAGCTCCAGACCTTTCATACGTGTCGAGCATGCGATGTATCTGTAATCGGTACCTCCTGTCATGTACCTAGATTTTCAAAGGAGATACATCGATGCAAAATAATTCTTCGCAAAAGGGTCAGGCACTCATTGTCATTGCTCTTTCCGCTATCGTGCTGTTTGGCTTTGCTGCTCTGGCAATTGACGGTACCCGTGTCTTTTCGGACCGCCGCCATGCTCAAAATGCAGTGGATACTGCAGCCCTGGCAGCCGCGCTGGCAAAGCATCGTGGACAAAGTTTTGTCTCTGCCGCCACGGCCCGCGCTGCAAGCAACGGGTATGACAACAATGGCACGAGCAATGTCGTTGAAGTCCATAATCCGCCAGCAGATGGCTCCTATGCGGGTAACAGCGAATATATCCAGATCAAAATCACTTCGCATGTGAAAACAACCTTTGCGCAGGTGATCGGGAGATCTGAACTGGTCAATCATGTCGAGGCCGTTGTACGTGCCGTTCCTGGCTATAGTTCATCCATGTTTGGCGGCAGTGCGATCGTAGGCCTGGATCCTGCCGGGTGTAAATCGGTCTTCTTTAATGGCAACGCCAATATGACGCTGACTGGCTCCGGCATTTACGTCAACTCCACCTGTCCGCTGAATGCGTTTTATAACCAGAGCAGCAGTCCTGGAATCCTGACCACGCCCTGCATCCAGACCGTGGGAGGCTCCCAATATACATTTGGCAAAGTGATCAATACCGAGGCGAATTGTCCTCGAACCAGCGTACCTGCAATAGCCGCTCCCCCTTTACCCAAGATCACCTGCGGCACAAAGCAGGCTACGATCCAAGCGGACGGGAAGACGCTTAGTTCCGGCAACTGGACGGGTGCATTCCCGCCCCACGGGATCATGTATCTGCAATCCGGGACATATTGCGTCAGCGGAAACTTTCAGACCAACGGTGGTGATACGTTGATCGGATCGGATGTGACCATTTATATGATGGATGGTTTCGTGAAATGGAATGGTGGTGCCACAGTAAAACTGGATGCACCAGACCACGGCGATTATGCCGGTCTTTTGATCTATCTGCCACCCACCAATCCCAACGTGTTCGTTGTCAATGGGAACGGTGATTCCCACATTGTCGGGACGATCCTGGCGCCCGCCTCTGAAGTCACTGTCCAGGGGGGAGGTGGCGCATCGGGCCTCGAGTGCCAGATCATTGGCTTTCGCGTCAATCTATCCGGCTCATCCAACACGACCATCGATTTCAAGGCGAATCTAAATTACCAGCCACCCATTCCTCCCGCCATCGAGATGGCACAGTAAACCCTGGGCCATCCCGTTCACACTTGTTATTGCTTCGTCGCAGCGCTCTTTGCGCAGCGACGAAGCAATTCTTCTTTAAGTGGGGATTTTGATCAGGGCATGGATATATAATGCCCACGGTCACAAATT
>JANMSY010000163.1:0-8082 GCA_031389865.1 Anaerolineales bacterium
GTATGCTAAAAAGAGTGGACTGTAACTGAATGCCGCGGAAGATCTCAAGTGAGCTGACCTCCGAGTAGAGGATACGTATGGTCTGCTGATAACCAATTGGGGCAATCAAGAAGATCGCGATCGTGATGAGGCCGAGTACCAAGAGGATGAGTTTGTTGATCAGTAGAGGACCGGAACGACCAGCCAACTGTATATCGAAGTCATTTGGCAGCAGCACCAGTCTGGCAGGCAGGGTGAAGCGTTCAAGGATCAAAATGGAAAAAATCACAAAACCAAACAGCGAGACAGATCCACCCAGCAAAGCGTAAATCGGATCGGGTGAATTCAGGGAAGTTGGCTGGAAGGGGGATGAGATGATGTCACCTTGTGTGTATATGATAAAAAATACTGGCAGAATATCAACCACAAAAATTACAATTGCAGCAGCGATCCCGTGGCGCCATGTAAGGCTGGTGATCTCGCGCCAGGCGGTGAATTCTTCTGCAGGATTGGGTTTTAGTGTTCCTTTTGTCCATGCGTCGAGCCGCTTACGCGCCGTAGGTGTGAGACGCCATCCAATGCCGAGCAGGATTATGTTGCTGACCAGGATTAGAAGTGGAACCAAAAAGGAAAAAAATCGCATTTGTTCCACATCAAATTGGGCATTTACCTGAACGGAAATAATTCCAGGGATGGCTCCCAGAAGGGAGATGATTTGGGTAACCGCGAGAGCAATTAATATGAATCGCCCCCCTGTGCGCGGCAGGAATTGATCCAGAGACAACCGTCTATTCATTTACAGACCTTGTCTTCTGAATTGCAGGGCTGGGTTTTATTCCCACTTTTATGCTTGCACGGTTGGCGCCAATAGCACGGGTTAATTCGCTGGCAGTCGTAGCCAGAATGGTTTCCATGTCGGTCGTACGACGAATTTTGTCCGTGATCTCGAAAAGGATGCGTTCACGCTCAGCCTGTGCGCGTATCTGTTCGAGCAGGCGGGCATTTGCAATGATGGCCGCCAGGCTGCCTCCTAATGTTCCGAGAAGTTCCTCATCATTCTCGGCATATGCTGAAAGCTGTTCACTCTCCACATTCAGCACGCCAAGCAGTTCACTGCGATACAAAAGGGGAATCGCCATCTCTGAGCGTGTGTTTGAACTTGCCTCGATGTATCGTGTATCCTGCAGGACGTTATTAATACGCAATGTTTTGCGATGTGCTGCTGTCCAGCCCGTGATTCCAGTCCCAATGGGAATGAGTAGATCATATACGTTGGCTGCATAACCGACCGCGGCTTTGACTTCCAGATTCTTTTTTTCACGGTCAGTGAGCAGGATGGAAACCCTGTCTCCGCCCAGGGTCACCTGTAAACCGTTTACTGCAGACTGCAGAGCCTCGTCCAATGTAGTGCCGGATGCGGCAGTGGTGGTGATGTGATGCAGGAGACGGTGTTGGGCGAGGTGTTCCTGTGTCTCGGCGAACAGCTCGGTATTGACAACGGCAATCGCCAACTGGTCGGCAAGGATTTGCAGAGTACGCAGATTGTCTTCGGCGAACGCAAACGGCTGATTGCTTTGAACGTCCAGGACACCTACGATGCGTTCCCCTGATTTCAATGGAATGGCTGCCTCTGAACGTGTGCCTGGTAATGCAGGATTAGCAAAGTATGTAGCATCGCGAGCGGTATCATTGACAATTAACAGCTCGCCTTTGCCTGCCACAAAACCAACCACCGACTTTGAACCAATGGCCAGTTTGTGCCCTACGCGCTTGAGCTGCGCACCTGCTTCGCCTGTAGCTTCGCGAATGACAACAAATTCGCCCGGCAGATCCTTGAGAAAAACGGATGCATGATAAAAATTAAAGCGGGAACGGATGAGATCCACGGCTTTCTGCAATAATTCATCAAGATCCAGTGAACTGCTGATATCGCGAGCAATTTCCGCAGCTGTCTCGAACTGCAGTGCCACCTGTTTGCTGTCATTAAGGAGCCTGGCGTTGTGGATGGTGCCTGACACCTGACCGGCCACTGAAAGCATGAAGCGCATGTCATTATCATCAAATGCACGTTCCTTTTCCGGGTCCTGGATGATCAGCGCTCCGATCGCCTGTCCTTGTGCGAGCAGTGGCACCCCCAGCCATGACAGTGCGGGCTTGCCCGTGATCTTTGCTCCCATTGCTGCCGCCCTTTTTTCTGTATCTTCAACGAGCATGAGCGGTTCGCCCGTGCGGATCACAATGGATGTCAGACCTTCGCCAAGCGGAAATGTATCTATGGAAGAGAAGATCCCCTCCTCATATAAATAAGGAATGTTAATGGAGTTCGTTTTTTGGTCATAGAGTGCGATCACAAATCCGTGATTACCCATGACAGCGCGAACCTGTTCGTGGATCAACGTATAAAAAGAACGAAGATCACTGGCCCCGGCGGCGTTAAGCGCAAGTGCATTAATGGCACCCAGTTCCATCGTGCGCCGCTCACTTAGCGGCTCAGTGAATGAGCCATCCTGCTTCAATGAGTTTGCAGTGATTCTTATGGTCTGCGCAAAGGCGTTGACAATATCCTCCGTGAGTTCCTGGCCGGCACGTGCTCCAATTAAGACGAGACCGCGCAGTTGTCCCTGTTCAAGGATCGGAACATACGCGGCCGTTTCACATCCCAGTTGGCGCGGGTAGGCGGTCAAGGGCGGTGGCAGGGAGGGAGCATTCTGCACATTCAGTTGAATGGGACCATCTTTAAGATAATCTTCCATTTCCTGCAGCGAAAGCTCGATGCCGCGTGGAATTGCGGATTGGGACTCGCGTCCCTGCGGGTCTGAATACTGGACAACCTGTAATCGGTTTCCAGACGCCACAAAGTAGACCATCGTAAAGAAATAATCGTTGTTCAATGGATTCGTGCTCAATACGGGTTACTAACTATACTCCCAGACAGCGTCTCCACTTAAAATGCGACGGATCTGGTCAGGGAACTTATCAGGATCGAGCGGCTTGCCCAGAAACCCATCGAACCCGGATTCTTTTGCCTTCCTCATCTGGTCTGTGCTTGCTTCAGCAGTGACAGCGATAATCGGAATGGATTTGAGCCTTTCGGAGGCGCGGATCTTTTTCAACGCGCCATACCCATCTTCATAGGGCAGTCGAATATCCATGAGGATCAAGTCAAGTCGCTGCAGGGTATCAGCATATTCGACCACCTCATAGCCGGAGGTTTTCCATTCACAATGGATTCCCAGGTAGCCAAGCATTCGTGCAATCAAAACAAAGTTTGCTACATTATCTTCAACGACCAGCACAGTGGCATCCTTTGGAATCGTTGGTTTTCTAATGGGTTGTGTGTCCAGTACGTTTTCAGGCATCTGTTCTCCTTGTGAGGAATCTTTCGACTTCCCTAATCAGTTGATCTACGTCAAGCGGTTTTTGGATATAACCATCGCATCCTGCTTCCAGCGTTTTTTCCTTGTCTCCACGCATAACATTCGCTGTCAGAGCAAGAATCGGGACGCGCTCAAACCCGGGCATTGACTTAATCTTTGCCGTCAATGTATAGCCATCCATTTCCGGCAGATTAATATCCATAAGAATCAAATCAGGCCGCGTGTTCTTCAGTATATCAAGTGCCTGGGCAGCACTCACTGCTTCCAGCAAAGAATAATTCTGCGATACGATGATACGACGCACAAGCGTGCGGTTATCTGCATTATCTTCCACATAAAGGATCGTTATTTTGTCGTCCACTGATGGCATTCTCGAAGAGCCTCCGATATGATTCTACATAGGACTGTTGGGGGAACACATGACAGGTCCCTTACAAATTACCAAACAAAAATGTCGAGGATGGATTTCCTCGACATTGGCGCAGCAGTCCGCGAACTAGAGCGGGTGATGGGACTCGAACCCACGATATCTTGCTTGGGAAGCAAGCGTTCTACCACTGAACTACACCCGCAAGGTGTAGGGATTATAGCCATGCCAATGGGGGCTGTCAATATACGATGACCACATGTACGTCTTACTTCAGCCGATCATTGATTCCGTTTAAGCAATTTATCTGCCAGGTCAGATAGCGCCTGACCGGCCTCGCCCTGTGCATCAGCCTCATACAGGTTCAACAATGCGAGATCTGTCATCTGTTTTGCAGCCTCATATGCGGTTCCGTAGCCGCCTTCACTCGAAAGCAGGCGGGCAATATTCTCAACCTCGTCAACCATGATGGGCCCCTGCCTCCAGCGCGCTGCGAATTTTCCATTCGAGCTCAAGCCTGCCAGTACTGGTAAAGAATTCTTGCCGTCGACCAGGTCGCTTGCCACGGATTTTCCGGTGACTGCCTCGTTTCCCCAGATGCCTAGAATGTCGTCCTGCACCTGGAATGCCAGACCCAGGTACTGCCCAAAGGAGCGGTAGGCCTCCTGCTTTGCTTCCTCCGCACCGCCAAGCAGTGACCCAATATGGCAGCATGCGGATAGCAATGCAGCCGTTTTGCCTGCCACCATCGGCCAGTAATCGTCAACGCCAAGATCGTTCCTCTCCTCATAGGACATATCCAGGAATTGACCGCGCGTCAGATCGAGGCATGTATTATGCAAAATCTCTGCCGCGCGGACAACAACCTCGGCTGGATAATTTTCCTTCAAATCAATGATGGCCTGATTCGACATGACGAAAAGTGCGTCACCCACATTGATCGCCATGGGCGCGCCCCATTTGACCCAGGCTGTGGGTCGGCCGCGTCTTTTATCAGAATTGTCCTGAATATCATCGTGGACCAGCGAAAAGTTATGGACCAGCTCCACGGCCGCGGCAGCTGGGAGTGCTGTGTTCCAATCGCCGCCCGCAGCGGCAGTACATAGCAACACCATTAACGGACGAATCCGCTTGCCAGTGGCCTCGGACCCGGCACCTTCACCGGTCCAGCCCATGTGGTAGCTGAGCATTTCGTGGAATGCCTGCGTGCGCGGGCTGTCGAGACGGGAAACCTGTCTTTGCAGTTCCAGCTCAATGTGAGAGAGAAGTGGTTTGATATCCATTGATCAAGATCCTGTTCCAGTATAAGAGTTGACGCCCTGAGTCCAAATCCAATAGGTGATGACGAAGAGTCCGAGGCCGATCAGCGGGGAGAAATATATCAGAGGCGAGACGTCTTCAGGACGCAGAAAAATCTGCGAGGGATAAAAAGCGACGAAGCCTATCGGGATGACATAGGTGAATGTAAATCGGAATGCGCCGCCCAATCCTTCGCGGCGGTTGAGAATTTTAAAATGCTTGCTCAGGTTTTCAATGTGAATGAGACTCATGCGTGAAGTACCCGTTTATTGGAATGGGGCGAATCTTATCATAGCAATTTCGTGGCACAACTGTCCGGTCGGACAGGGTATCACAGCAAGTTCAGCGCCTGTAATTCCTTTGCCAGTTGTTCTGATGACTGGAAATGAATGACGGCGAACCCCATCTTTTGTGCCTGCTCAATGTTTGCCAGCGCGTCGTCAATGAACAGGCATTGATTTGCAGGTCTGCCAATTCTCGTGAGCAATAGTTCAAATATTTCAGGTTCAGGCTTGATCAAGCCCACTTCACCCGAAATTACGATGTCATCCAGTAAACCAAAGAAATTGTACTTCTGGCGAGCGTGGGGAAATGTTTCAGCCGACCAGTTGCTCAAACCATAGAGTGAGTATCCACTCTTCTTGAGGCGTTTCAGAATTTCGACTGTGCCTGGGAAAGAATCACCGATTGAATCGATCCAATTATCGGGATAGGCCTGAATGAGATCTGAATAGTGTGGGAACAACTGTGAAAGCTCGGCAACGCCCTGGGCAAATGTACGTCCTTTATCCTGCTGGGCGTTCCAGTCCATGAAATTCACTTCATTGAGAAACCGTTCCATGGCTTCCTCGTCATTGGGAAAATAACGACGATAAACATGTCTGGGATTCCACTCAAGCAGGACATTCCCGAAATCGAATACGATGGCTTTGATATTTGTGGTCATCCCACGATTTTACTTGAGATTAAAAACATACGCTGCCGATCTTTTTTCCCGTAGCGTCTGTTTTAATCCGTATGACAACGCTACGCCTTTATCTTTTCCCCTTTGGGATCATACAACGGTTCTTTCTCCACCGAAGCTTGGATCTCCACGCCAAAGCATTCCACACTGACGCGTGTCCCCGCTTTTGCCAGCTCGGTGGGGAGGTAGGCATATGCAAGGCTCTTGTTCACTGAATAGCCATATCCGCCCGAAGTGACCCAGGCGATCACATTGCCAGCATGGCGAATGGGTTCACTGCCAAACACAACAGTATTTGAGTCATCCAGGACAATACAGCACAGCTTCTGCTTGATCCCTTCCGCCTTCTGTTTCTGCAGCGACTCCCTGCCCATGAAGTCTGCATTCTTGTTCAGTGCAACTGCGAACCCAAGCCCGGCTTCATAGGGAGTGTAATCGGGTGTGATGTCCGCGCTCCAGTAGCGATAGCCTTTTTCGAGACGAAGTGATTCGATGGCCTTGTATCCGCCGGCCATCATGCCCAGGGGCTTGCCCGCTTCCCAGAGCGTATCCCACAATTGTTCGCCGTATTCGGAGGGCGCGTAAAATTCCCAGCCGAGTTCGCCAACATAGGTGACGCGTAATGCCAGCGTTGGTACATTCCCAATCGTGATCTGTTTTGCGGTCATATATGGAAATGCAGCATTCGACACATCATCGCGCGTGACCGACTGCAAAATATCCCTGGCTCGTGGACCCCATAAACCGAAGCATGTCCGCGCGGAGGTAATATCGCTGATATAGACCGTCCCATCCAATGGCATATAGCGGCGCAGGTGAGTCATGTCATGCGTGCCGAAAGCTGTCCCGGTGACGATCATGAAGCGATCTGGCGCGATGCGTGACACCGTGAAATCACATTCGATCCCGCCGCGTGCGTTTAACATTTGAGTGTAAATCACTGTGCCGACGGGCTTGTCAATATCGTTGTCGCATAACTTCTGTAAAAAGTCACATGCGCCGGGGCCCAGCACTTCGATCTTCGAGAAGGATGTCTCATCGAAGAGCGCGGCAGCTTCACGCGTGGCGCGGTGCTCTGCAGCGATGGCCGGCGACCAGTTTTCACGCGCCCAGCCGGAAAGGTCCGGGAGGGAGGCGGCGCGCGAATCCTGTTCGTTAGGCGCGAACCAGTTCGGCCGCTCCCATCCGCCTTTTTCGCCAAAGACCGCGCCCAGATCCTGCAAGCGATGATAGGCGGAGGAGAGTCGCAAGGGCCTCGCAGACTCGCGCTCCTCGTACGGCATATGGATGTCATAGTACCTGCCATAGGTTTCGATCGTGCGCGCAAGTGTGAATGCCTGGCTGCCGTATTGATTTCCAAAGCGGCGCGCATCGAGGCGCCACATATCCCATTCGGGGTGACCATCAATGATCCATTCTGCCATCGCCTTGCCGATGCCGCCGGCGCCCGCAATGCCATGCGCACAGAACGCGCATGCCACCCAGAAGCCACGCACCGCTGTAGGGCCCAGCAGATATTCCGAGTCGGGTGTGAATCCTTCCGGTCCATTTAACAATTGCGCGATCTCAGCCGTTTCCATCGATGGCACACGCTTGATGATATTCTCCATTAATGGCGTGAAGCGATCCCAATCAGGTTCGAGCAGTTTGAAGTTCCAATCCTGCGGTACACCTTTTAATCCCCAGGGTTTCGGCTCGTGCTCGTATCCACCCGCGATCATGCCGCTGGCTGTACCACGAAAATAGACAAGATTATCAGGGTCGCGCATCGTCGGCATGGACGGCGGCTGATCCTTGACCGGTCTCGTAATAAGATACAAATGGGCCATCGGGATGATGGGGAGGATGAGCCCGACCATGTTGGCGATGTCGTTGCCCCATAAGCCCGCGGCATTAATGACGACATCGGTCTTGATGACGCCTTTGTCTGTCACCACTTCCCTGACTTCATTGTTGCTGACAGTGATCCCCGTTACCCGCGTGTTCAGCATGAATGTTGCACCACGACTCCTTGCTCCCGCGGCGAGCGCGTTCGTCAAACCTGTCGGGTCGATCTGCCCATCCGTGGAAAGGAAGACTCCGCCTTTGACATCGTC
>JANMSY010000199.1:0-20558 GCA_031389865.1 Anaerolineales bacterium
CCTCAACCTGCACGCGACGCGGCATTAAACGCCACATTCTTTCAGGACCTCGCGGCTGGATTCCGTTATATTATCGCATGGCGGGGCCTGCTCATCGTCCTGGCGATGGTCATGGTCATCAATTTTTTCTACAGCGCAGCAGAGTCTTTAACGCCGCTCCTGATCTCCAAACATTTCAACGGTGACGTTCAGGCACTTGGCATATGGCAGGCCATGTTCGCAACAGGCACGATCCTGGGCGGAGTCCTTCTGGGCGCGTGGGGCGGTTTCAAAAAGCGGGTCGTCACTGCACAAATGGGCTTGATCGTTCTCGGCATCGGCACCATGGTCATTGGCTTTGCGCCCGCAAAACTTTTCTGGCTGGCTCTCGCTGCCAATACCCTGACAGGCTTGATCCTGCCCATGACTAACGGTTCGTATGGCGCGATCCTGCAGTCGGTCATCGCACCTGAAATGCAGGGACGCGTTTTCGCCTTCATCATGAGCGCCGCCATGCTGGTCTCGCCTCTCGGTTTGGTGATTGCAGGTCCCATCTCAGATGCGCTCGGCATTCAACTCTGGTTCTGGGTGGCAGGCATCGTCTGCGCAGTGATGGGCGTTTTAGGATTTTTCATCCCTGATGTGATGCATATGGAAGAGGAGAAAAAGGGACTCGCCGCGGAACCTTCGTAGACCGGATTCCGTTAACCCAATATGCCACGGACCGTACGTACGCTTCTCCTTCTGACCCTTCTCCTGTGTGCCTGCTCCCCAGGCGGACTCTCTCCTGAGACTCCACCCCCTACTCTCGCTGCCGACGCGCCGCTTTCCACGATACCATCCGCTTCTCCCGGCAAAATCCCAACCACGGACGTTATTCCCGTTTCGACAACCGAGGTTCTGCCTCCACCCAAGCTAATTGTCACCCTTGCCACTCCGCACATTGACCAGGGTCCCGATGGAGCGAGTACAGTTGTCCCATCTTATCCACAGGGATGCGGGTATCAGTGGGCCTATCAGGATTTGCCCGAATTATCAAGTGATTTTCAGGCGTCGATCCAATTGCTGCAACCGGCCGCGCAAGCCAATGCGTTTGGCTTTGGTGAAGACTGTATACACGCAGACGGAACCTCAACCTTCATCCCGATGGAAACGGATTTCAACATTACATTGCAGGTCGGCGACCTGTCGGACGAATCGGAGTTGGGGGATTGGATCGTGAAGGTGATGCAGGTCATCGAGAACATTCCACCCGATCAGATCATCGGTCCACGTCCGGGTCGCGTAATCATTATCTTCCAGTCCAACGCCGAGCAGAAGTCTGTCAGCTTTTATATTGACCAATATCAGGGATTGCCTGCAGGTCTGAGTCACGCCGAGATCTACCAGTCGCTACAAATCCCACAATAGCACCGGGCTTATTTGAATAGGTGGCAATCACGCGTTAGTGATTATCACTTTTTGATTCTTGACAAACACCATCGTTCGTCATATACTACATTTAGTAAATACTAAACGTACATAACGAGACAACTATGAGCCATTCACTTCCCACAATCAAAAAAGACTTCACGGAAGGGCTAAGCCAGATCAGCCGCTTCTGGGGTTTCCCCAAAGGGATGGGAGCGATCTTCGCCGTGCTTTACCTCTCCCCTACACCACTCTCGCTCGATGAAATTGTCCGCGAAACAGGACTCACCAAAGGAGCGATCAGCACGGAGATACGCGCGCTGGCCCGTATGGGTCTGGTCCATCGCTCATCGAAGCTGGGTGACCGCAGGGATTACTACGAGGCCGAGGCGGATTTCTACGCCGCGATCCGATCCATTCTAAAGGAACGACAGAACAGTGAATTTGACCGGGCCATCCGTTCTGTCAAAGATACGCTTAAGACGATGGAAGATCACTGGGTGGAGGATGAAGAATGGAATTTCGTCTATGAACGTGTGCAGGCACTACAGTCATTCTTTGATGCAATCGATAATCTCACCAAGGCAGTTGTCCGTTTGGAAAGTTTGGGATTTTCAAATGTGACAAAAATATTGGGTGTGTTGAAATAATTCAGGCAACGTCACTCAGAGTGACATGACCAGGAGCTACTATGAAAATCGCAGTAACGGGCGCATTCAGTTATTCAGGAAAATATATTACAAAGCGGCTATTGGAACGCGGCGAAGAAGTCATCACATTGACGGGGCATCCGAACCGCCCCGACCCGTTCGGCGGAAAAGTGAAAGCCTATCCGCTGGATTTCGATGAAGCCAGCCTGATGCGCAGCCTGCAGGGTGTGGACGTACTGGTCAACACCTATTGGGTGCGATTCGACAAGGGCGAAAACACCCAGCCGCGCGCGGTGGAGAATACCCGCAAACTCGTTAATGCCGCCAAAGCCGCGGGCGTAAAGAGGATCGTTCACATCAGCATAGCAAACCCATCCGCCGATTCACCGCTGCCCTATTACTGGGGCAAGGCGGCTAACGAAAAAGCGGTTATGGAATCAGGATTATCCTACGCGATTTTGCGTCCCACCGTGTTGATCGGCAGGGAGGATATTTTGATCAACAATATTGCATTTCTCATGCGGCGTTTCCCCATCTTCTTTATCCCCGGCGATGGATCGTATGGTATCCAACCTGTTTATGTCGAGGACCTGGCTGACCTTGCCGTGGAAGGTGTGTATAGCAAGGATAGTTATGTGATTGATGCAGTCGGTCCTGATGCCTACACGTTCAAGGAATTGGTCAAATTAATTGGGGAAAAAATTGGTGTCCGGCGACCGCTCATCTCTGTCCCGCCGCGCCTGGCGTTACTGGCTGCTCAATTCCTAAGTCTTTTTGTCAGTGATGTGATCCTCACGCCGGAAGAAGTGGACGGGCTCATGGCAAATCTGCTCGTCTCAAAAGACCCGGCACGGGGAAAGACCGCCTTCAAAGACTGGCTGGAAGCGAACAAAGTTACAGTTGGGACAAAATATGCGTCGGAGGTAAGAAGGCACTATGCATGAAAATGACAACCTACCTAATGACCCTATTAACAATCGCAACGCTGAAAATCGGACAGTATCTTAAGTTCCCCTGCTCATTGTTGTCCTACATGGGATTTATGGTTCCAAAGTTTCTTCGGGATCTCTCTACCGTACATCTTATAAATTCATGTCATTGCGAGCGCCGCTCTTGCTATTTGGCGGCGCGGCAATCTTCTTTGGATCTGAAATTCCCATAAAACAGGAGATTGCTTCGGCACACCTGCCCTGGCGGGCGGTGCCAGGGAAGACCGCCTCGCAATGACATTTGTACGGTAGAAAATTCGGGATTGGGTATACAACCAAATTGCAGGACATCGCTATCAATGGTTTGGAAAAGAAGATGTGTGTATGATTCCCACTGGAAATCGAAAGGAAAGATTCTTATAAAGAAGCGGAGACTCTATCTCCGCTTTTTACCGCAGCTCCACCATTCCCGGGCAGTGCGGATTATCCATGCAGCCGTAATACTTGGTCCCCGAGTTATCACCATTGCGATGGATGCGCAGGACCATCATTCGGCCGCAGACCGGGCACATCGGAACGGAATCAGTTTTCGACGTTGCGCGAAGCGGTCCCGTATCCTGTACTTTCGTGATCGCCAGTTGAAATAATTCCGCCAGGTCCTGTTCGGTATACTGTTGCCTCGAAGGAACGTGTACAAGTGGCAGCCCCGCGCTGAGGAACAGGTCATGCATGAATTGATCGGCTTCACGTATCTCAGTCTTGGCGACCGGTCTCACCAATTCGACAGCAATCGCAGGCTTCAGCGTAACAGGCTCACACAGTAAAAAATCCACATGCTTGCGGAAGATCTTGTTGAAAAAATGGACATTCTCATTCGGGCGCACGATGTAAATAACATCATTCAGCGCCACCTTCGGGCAGATCACGTAATGACGTCCCACCATGGCCTGTAACATGCGAAACAACGCCAGCTCCGTGCTGGACATAAAATTCTCACGCAGACGATACGGTAATCGCTCACGCGCCTGTTCGTCCTCTTGGTTTTGGGTTGACTTTGTATCTGGCATATTTTTATTCCCGATATATTATAGCAGGCTGGGTTACTCACCGCGTATCAACTTCAGTACGTCTTCCTTGAGGGCGCCGTTGACCGCCAGGCCCTCACCGTGAGTGTGGCCCTCTTTGCCATCCCAGGACCCAAAATAGCCGCCGGCTTCGCGAAAGATAGGTGAAAACGGGGCTACATCGTAAATCTTAATCGTTGGATCAAGCATGATTTCGGTACGTCCTGTGGCAACCATGTGGTAGCCAAACGCATCACCCCAGCCGCGGCCATAGAAACATTCCTTGTGGAATCGCTGGAAGGCTTTCAGCCGCTTATGCGTACGGAAACCGGACCAGCTTGTATATGAGAAAACCGCCTGCTTTAACTCGCTGACTTCAGAAACGCGAGTTCGTTTGCCATTCCACCAGCAGCCGAGTCCATCTGCAGCATACAGGACCTCATCCAGCGCCGGGAAACAGACCGCGCCGACACTCGAAACACCTTCGATCTCCAACGCGATCAAGACCGAATAGAACGGAACACCCTTCATGAACGACTTGGTCCCGTCAATCGGATCAACGATCCAGCGGAAGGGATTGCCTTCGCCCGCCTTTTCGCCAAACTCCTCCCCCAGGATGGCATGAGATGGATAGTTCTTCTCGATCTCGCCGCGGATAAATTCCTCAGTAGCCTGATCTGCCGCTGTAACGGGAGACTCGTCCTGCTTCAGATCATGCTGGATCCCTTTGTTGAAATGGCTGAGCGTGATGCGCCCTGCGCGATAGGCAAGTTGTCGTGCGAAGTTTAGGTAGGGTTGCAGGTTCATTGAATTTCCGACCCCCTCCTGCCTCCCCCAAATCCGCAGGAATAATTGGGATGATGATTCAAAGAATCCAATACGGATTTGGGGGAGGTGCCCCGACCCGAAGGGGAGTGGGCGGAGGGGGTAAAAGTAGAGTAGGGTTGCAGGTTCATTGAATTAATTTGTCCAGTAATAGATTTTCTTCTTGATCACTCTTCACATCCCCATCCAGCCGGGCGGCACGCAGTTGACGGAGGATCTCAGCATAGCGTGGACCCGGTTGGAGGCCGCGTGCTTTTAGGTCATGGCCGCTAATCGTCGGTTTGACGTTCTGCCACTTCGTAAGATACTGATGCAGGGGCTGTTCCTTCGTTACAAGATATACAGCATACACGGCAAGCGTTGGAATGTCATCGAGATAAAATGTCCACTGGCTGGGTTTCCAGTTTACGAATGAAGGCAACCCGCCAAGCAAGGATGAGGCAGAATGTGCAGATTTTGCCAACAGCACAGGAAAACCGAGTCTCTTTGCAATTGCGTCTACATCGGAAACAGGCCAAGATATTAACCATAGCGTCCAGCCGAGGGTTTGTCGAAAGGATAGGATGTCGGGGACAATAAATTCACCATATTCTGAGGATGAAGGTTCGAGAACTGGCAATTGGGAATTAGCGAGTGGCAATAACGGATGAATGGGCCTGAGCAGATCCAATTCTGCAAGACGATTCAATAGTGCCGAAGGATTTTGCTCTTCAAAGAGCAGGTCAAATTCGTGACGTAGACGTTCGCCACTTAACTGCGCAAGCACGGCCCGTGCTTCATCATTTAGGAGGCTCAATGTTTCAGGCTCGATCTCGAATCCATAGCGTTGTGCATAACGGACGGCGCGCAACATACGAGTGGGATCATCTACAAATGAACGGGAATGCAAAACCCGTATCAGTCGTTGCTCCAGGTCTGCCTGCCCGCCGAGCGGATCATAGATCTGACCATATTCAACCCCATCCAAACGGACTGCCATGGCGTTGACAGTAAAGTCGCGTCGGCGCAGGTCATCGTCAATGGTGGATCGTTTTACTGTAGGCAATACGCCAGGTCGGGAGTACGTCTCAGAGCGTGCGGAGATGAAATCGAGGATTGAAGGGAAACTTGAGGGCGCTAGCTTGGGCACGTTCAGACGCTTAAACGTATTATCGTCCAGGGTCCATGTGGCAGTGCCAAAGTGTGTGTGAAACACAACCCTCCCGCCGTATTTCCTCAAAACGGATTCCGCCAGTTGTGCGGCGTCCCCCTCCACGGTGAGATCAAAGTCATGGATCTCACGGCCCAGCATGAGGTCCCGCACGGAGCCGCCGACGATATAAAGAGGCAGATCCAATCGCTCAGCTTCCGTCTTGATAAGACGGATCAACGCCAGTGATTCGGCTGTCAAATATGATTCAAGGCGATCCGCTAGATTCATCGCACGTTATACAGGTCGCTAAGTCCATCGCCTACGATATTCCAGGCAATGCCGAAAACCATCACGGCAATGGTGGGCGGAAGGAACACCCACCAATACGTAAGTAGAGTTCCGCCAGGGCCGATCACCCAATTGCGCCCCTGGGAGAGCATGGATCCCCAGACCGAATCACCTCCGAGTCGGATGAAAGTAAGGGTCGCCTGCAAAAGGACAACCCCACCCACATCGCGAGCCGCCAGCACCATGGCCGGGCCCGTTGCATTTTGAATGAGATGTTTGCGAACGATCCAGAATGGACTCGCACCGAGGGCGCGCGCGGCCTGAATAAAATCGGACTGCTTCAAAGTAAGCACAATTGAATTGACCAGGCGCGCATATGGCATCCATGAAAATACGATCAGACTCAGCATGAGCGGATTCACCTTCTCAAGTAAATACTGAATAAAGGGAACAGATGCCTGCGCATCACCAGTTTGACGAAAGAAAGGCGAAAAGAAACCCAGGCTTCCCATGGAAGCCATGCTTGTCAAAAAAAGCTGCTGGAGGAAAACAAAGCCAGCGATCGGAGGAAATGCCAGAAATGCATCCGCGATTCTTAACATCCAGGTTCCCAGGCGTGCACTTGCGATGCCGGCAATTGCACCATAAAGGATTCCAAACACCGCCGTGCAAACTGTGACGATCAAGCCAAACTCAAGCGCATCGCGGGAGCCCCAGACCAGCGAATGATACACATCGAAACCAAAGGGCAGCATCCCAAGGATGGCTTTTTCGTCGGGGGGTAATGGCCTGGCTTCCACGGCCCTGCCCACCCGCAAATACATGCCAGGATGCCTGGGGTCCTGGGGCGAAAGATACGGCGCAGCAATTGCCACACTCACGTATAAAAGGATAAGTAGAATACCGATCCAGTTCTGCCAGCGTGAGAAGAAGAGTTTAAAACGATGCATTATTTCAACACTCCTTCCCGTACACGCGGGTCAAGTGCTGCCTGCAGGACATCCAACAAAAACATAAGGGCCAATACCAGAATGACACTATAGATGGCAAACCCCAGAGCGGCAGGCGCATCGGGAGTGCCGCTCATCGCGGCGACGATCACAGTAGAAACGCCATTTAGGTCGTATATGATCTCAGCTACAAAAACGCCAGTGATAATCGATGTCGCGGAGAGCGCAATGCTGGTGAGCGAGGGTGCAAGCATGTTCCGAAATGCGTGCCGCCAGACCACACGCCGCTCAGAAAGGCCACGTGCACGCGCCGAGAGAATATATTCCTTCGGGCGTTCATCGATCATACTGGCACGCGTGATACGTGCCAGCGTTGCCCAGTGGTAGAGACTCAGGGTAAAAATGGGCATGGCAAGATGTTTCCAGGCATCCTTGAAAATGTCCAGACGACCGTTCAACAGGCTGTCAATGGTCAATAGACCTGTATGATGGGCAAACGTTGCTTTTGAAAGTTCAAGTGAGTAGGTGAGGCTGATGCGTTCCGGCGCGAACCAGCCGAGATTAATATAGAACGTGGAAAGCAATACCAGTGCCAGAATGAAGGAAGGCGTGGTCGTACCCAGAAAGGCAATTGTCCGAAATACCCTGTCATAAGTGCCTGAACGTCTCCAGCCGGCGCTCACTCCGCTGACAAGTCCAATGGGCACAAGGAATAAAAGAGAATACATCGCCAGTTCCAGCGTAACGGGGGTCCTCTTCAAAAGTGCAGGCAATACCGATTCACTGATGGAAGGACTGTATCCCCATGTACCGTCAAAGAGGGATTGCACCCAATAGCCATATTGGACGAGGAACGGATCACGCAAATGATATCGCTTGATGATCGTCTCCTGAAAGTGGAGCAACTGTTCTTCAGTCATATTGGGATTCATTTTCGGCGGATAGTACAGGGAGGCCCGTCCTTCGGGCGGCGTAAGCATGACTCCACTATATAACAGCAATGTAATCAGAACCAGTGAGATCGGAACAACCAAAAAACGACGGATAACAAATTGAAGGAATGGCGGCATGGAATATCTCCTCCCCATTTTACCCGCTAAACCAGAACACATAGGGCATGCAAAATTCAGGTATAATGTTCGCCATGATACACTGTACTGCTTCGCTTGTGTTGAACCCGCTCCCGTCCCCTCGCATGCACAAACCTGCCTGGTCTGGATAAGGTTCATTTCCGCGTGTATGGACGGCTCCCAGACTCTGGCGAGCCGTTTTTTATTGGGGTAATTATGAGCGCAGCCGAAAGTGGATACCGTTATGGATATAAAACAACTCACCGATGAGATGCACCGTTTAGTTCGCTCGAAAGGCTGGTATGAGGCAAACAGTAAGCGCCCGCAGACGCCACGCAACCTTGCCATCTCTCTTTCAGTGGAAGCGGCTGAAATTCTGGAGCATTTTCAATTTGGGGAGAATGCAAAAGACAGGGAAGAACTTGCAGGCGAATTAGCCGACGTGGCATTATATTTACTGCAACTTGCATCCGTAACAGAAATTGACCTGGAAAAGGCAATTTTGGATAAGATCGAAATTAACAAAACACGAGAATGGGACCAGGAATAATGTATCTCATTCTGAGCGCAGCCAAGAATCAATCTATAATGCCCACGGTCACAAATTGCGCTTTCCCACCTTTGAAAAAGCGCAATTTGTGACCGCCCTGGGTATAGTCGACAATCAAGACTCTTCGCTTCGTTCAGAGTGACATGACAAGGAAAAAGAATGAGAGTTAGCGTATTCGGCGGTTCACAACCAAAGGAAGGCGACGCAACATATGCCGAGGCGATGGAGCTTGGCGGGCTGCTGGCTCAACGCGGACATACTGTCCTGACCGGCGGCTACATTGGCACAATGGAAGCTGTCTCGCGCGGCGCGAAAGAAGCAGGCGGACACGTCATCGGCGTAACGTGTGAAGACATTGAATCGTGGCGTGGCGTCAAGGCCAATTCATGGGTGATGGAAGAGATCAGGAAGAAGACTCTGGTCGAACGGTTGCATACCCTCATCCATGAATCAGACGCGGCGTTTGCCCTGCCAGGTGGCGCGGGTACGCTGACGGAGGTCGCCCTGATGTGGAACCTGATGATCGTGGAATCCCTGCACCGCAGGCCGCTCATACTGATCGGGCGTGGCTGGCAGTCCACATTCGATCAGTTCTTTCAGGAGTTCAACTCGTACATGACCGCACCTCAGCGCGAGATTTTATACTTCGCGGAAGATGTGCACACTGCTGTAGAAAAGTTAGAAAATAAAAAATAAATGTCGTTGCGAGGCGGTGCTCTTCCGCCGAAGCAATCTCCCACAAACAGGAGATTGCTTCAGTCGTTTCACTTCTTCGCAATGATATAAAACAAAGAGGATAAAATGGCTGAAGAAAAATTGACAAAACGTGCTGAAGACTTTTCAGAATGGTACAACCAGCTTGTTTTAAAAGCAGACCTTGCCGACTACGCACCCGTGCGTGGATGCATGGTCGTCAAACCCTATGGCTGGGCGCTCTGGGAAAACATCACCTCCTGGCTGGACGCCGAGTTCAAGAAAACAGGTCACGTCAACGCAGCGTTCCCAACATTGATCCCTCTTTCTTTTTTTGAAAAGGAGAAGGAGCATGTGGAGGGCTTTGCACCCGAACTAGCCGTGGTTACACATGGCGGGGGCCAGGAACTTGAAGAAAAACTGGCTGTCCGGCCCACGTCTGAAACCATCATCGGTCACATGTATTCGAAGTGGATTAAGTCATGGCGCGACCTCCCCATCCTGATTGTACAGTGGGGATCTGTGCTGCGCTGGGAATTGCGCACCAAACTTTTCCTTCGCACCGCCGAGTTCTACTGGCACGAGGGTCACACCGCCCATGCCAGCGCAGCAGAAGCCAAAGAGGAAATGTATCGCATACTCGATATCTACGAGCGTTTCTGTTTCGAGCAAGCCGCCATTCCTGTCATTAAGGGGACCAAGAGTGAAACAGAACGGTTCGCAGGCGCGCACACAACCACATCCATTGAAGCGATGATGTGGGATAAGCGCGCCTTGCAATCGGGGACCTCGCACTATTTCAGCACGAACTTTGCGAAGGCATTCGAAATCCAATTCCTAAACAGGGAAAATACGCTGCAGTATTGCGAAACAACATCCTGGGCGATCTCCTCCCGCATCATCGGCGCCATGATCATGGTCCACGGCGATGACCAGGGGCTCGTCCTGCCTCCCCGGCTTGCACCTATTCAGGCAGTCATCGTTCCCATCCATAAGACCGATGCTGACAAGACCAGGGTCATGGAAGTGGCCGACCGCGTCTTTATGGAGCTCAAGTCTGCGGGCATTCGGATCAAAATGGATGACCGTGATAACGTGAGCAGCGGATTTAAATTCAACGATTGGGAGATGCGAGGCGTTCCTGTCCGCGTGGAAATCGGCCCCAAGGATGTCGAAAAAGGCTCAGTTGCACTTGCCCGCCGCGACAAACCCGGTCGGGAAGGCAAATCCTTCGTCTCACAAACCGATCTCGCGTCGACTGTGAACGCACTCCTCGTCGAGATACAGGATTCGCTCCTCAAGCGCGCCACCGAATACCGCGATGCCAATATCCACGAACCCAAAGACTACGAAGACCTCAAGAGGATCGTTGCCGATAGCTGGGCGTTCTCTTATTGGTGTGAGTCAAAGGAATGCGAAACCAAGGTCAAGGAAGATACCAAAGCCACCACGCGCAACATTCCTTTGGATCAACCTGAAGAAGAAGGCATTTGCATCGTGTGTGGGAAACCTTCCAAACGCAAAGTGTATTTCGCGAAAGCGTACTAAACAATTACCAATTACGAGGTACTTTGCATGATAATTCGTAATTGGTAATTCATAATTATTCATGCCCGCGATAGATCTTGCCCGCCTCAAAAAACAGACTGCCCAACTGGCTGACCTTTTCGACCAGCCTGTGGATTTTCTGCGCGCACATCGCGAACTGCTGGATTACTACGTCAACCGCTCACTACGGAGCCAGGGGGTGGCACCCTCTTCCGTTCTCCCAACGTATCGCACGCCGATTGTAGTTCTCCGTCAAATTGAAAATGAACTCGGGCCGGTTGCAGAAAAAAAACCGATCCAGGCGCTGGAGCTCGCAGATGCGCTCTGGGATGAAGGCTGGCTCGAGACACGGCTGCTCGCCGCGTTCCTGCTGGGACGCATTCCGCCGCAGGAGGAAAGATTATTAGCCCGCCTCACCGCCTGGACCCAGGCCGTACGCGATCCCAGCGTCCGCGCGGCACTGTTGACAACAAGCCTGACGCGCCTGCGTCATGAAACTCCCGACCTCTTCCTGGTGTTGGTAAAAGAATGGCTTCATCCGGCACGCCAGCGTATGTGGTCAAATGGGATCCAGGCGCTTGTCCCCCTGATCTCATCGCCCGATTTTGACAACCTGCCTCCCATCTTTGAAGTCATTGAGCCTATTATCAAAGTAGCCCCTGCGGCATTACAATTTGACCTGCAGGAATTGATCACCACACTCTATAGGGCATCGCCCAATGAAACGACGTACTTCCTGCAACAGATATTGAAAGCGACCAGGAGTCACCTGCCGTTAGTGGCTCTCCGTCGTATGTCACCTGAACTGCCGCTGGAACTTCAAACCAGCCTGCGCGAGATGATCCGCGAAAAGAAATAAGCACCGTAAGAGGAAAGGAGATACCATGCTGATTGTAAGAGGAATTATTGGGGGCATCCTGCTCTTTCTCGGGCGCGAACTTAATTTTATCTTTGCAGCTGCAATGGCCGCATTGATCGGCTTTCGGCTCACCCCGCTGCTGCCACCGCAATGGCCCTGGTGGTCCGATGCTGCCTTCATGATCACACTGGCCATCATCGCCGCAGCCATTGTTCTGTTTAACGAGCGTGTTGGATATTTCCTCTCTGGCTTTCTTGCGGGAGGTTTCATCCTCGTGGAGTATTACGCGCCAAATGCACTCACAGTGCCACTCCTGCCGTTCATTGTTGGAGGCGGCATCGGCGCCCTGGTGCTCGGTCTGCTGACTGAATGGGCCCTGATCCTTGTTTCGGCCGCAATTGGCGCTTCGTATATTTTGAATCTGTTTGTGATCGACCCCACAGCCGAAATTCTTGTTGGGGCTGGTTTGTTCATCGTGGGCGCGCTGACACAAGTCATCATTATGCAGGCGCAAAAATAATATGGCAGGTCAGCAGATACCCGATAACAGTCACCTGATGTACATTCATGGAAGTGAAAGCGATGGCAACAGTGGCAAAGCGCGTCAGTTCCGCGAATGGTTTCCCGGTATGGTGACACCCGATTTCAAAGGCTCATTTGAAGAACGGATGGGCCAGCTGTATTCCATCCTCTCGAACAAAAAAGGCTGGATACTCATCGGCTCTTCCTATGGCGGACTCATGGCAACGGTCTTTACGCTGGATCACGAGACTCAGGTGCGGAAACTGGTCCTGCTCGCCCCGGCGTTGACTTTCGAACCCCTCGCCTCTTTCACAGAGCCGACGCCCGTTTCCGTTCCCACGATCATTATCCATGGGACATTGGATAACGTTGTCGCGCTCCAACCTGTCCGTGAGATCGCGCAGAAGCTATTCAAAAACTACACATACTTCATCGTGGAGGATGACCATCGCCTGCATAAAACTGCCAATGAGCTGGATTGGAAAACAATACTGGCTTGACAGTAGCTGTTCGAAGGTTTGGAAGACTCAATGAAACAACAAATCTACTGGCACACTACGACCCAGATGCCCGGGGATTCCAATCTGACGCCGCTCCCTGAAAAAACAGATGTTGCCATTATTGGCGGCGGCTACACAGGTTTGAGTGCGGCACGAACACTGGCAAAACAGGGTGTAAATGTTGCTGTGCTCGAAGCAGAGACCGTAGGCTGGGGTGCGAGCTCACGAAACGGCGGCATGGTTCTGACAGGCCTCAAGCTGGGAATGGAATCGGTTCAAAAAAAATACGGGCGTGAACTTGCCCAGCGATTATTCCAATGCTCATTGGATTCCATTGATACTGTTGAACAACTCATACAGGAGGAAAATATTGACTGCGGGTTTGCACGCAGTGGCCACCTATTAACAGCAAACAAACCGAAACACTTCGAGGCGCTACAGGCATCGGCTGAATTCATGGAAAAGGAATTCAACCATAAAGTGCACCTGATAACGAAACAGGATCAGCATGCCGAGATCGGCACGGACATCTATCACGGCGCGCTGGTGGATGAGGCTAGCGGCGGACTTAACCCTGCGCAGTATGTTGCGGGTCTCGCGGCGGCGGCAGAAAGGGCCGGGGCCACGCTCCACGCCCGGGCGCGAGTCACCAAGCTCAGGCGGGAGGGGATGCGGTTTGTCATCGAAACGGAACGAGGCGCGTTAAATGCAGAATCAGTATTCGTGGCAACATCTGGTTATACAGGCAATGTCACAAAGAATCTGCAAAGGAAAGTCATCCCGATCGGGTCATTCATTATTGCAACCGAAAAGTTATCGGATGAATTGGCAAATGAACTCAGCCCGAAAAACAGGATGATCTTCGACTGCAAACATTATTTGAATTATTTCCGTCTGTGGGATAACCGCATGATCTTTGGCGGACGCGCCGCGTTCTTCCCTGAGACGTCCAGCACCATTCAGCGCAGCGCGGAAATTTTACGGCGTGAAATGATCGAGGTCTATCCCCAACTGAAGAATGTGGAAGTTGAATATGTGTGGGGCGGCACGCTCGATTTCGCATTTGACATGATGACGCATGTCGGCCAAACAGATGGGATCTACTACTCACTTGGGTATGCAGGGCACGGCGTTGCAATGGCGACACATCTGGGGAAGACAGTCGCGGAAGCGATGATCAAAGGAAACATTCAGGAACACCCCTTTGCTTCATTTGATTTCCCCTCCGCACCACTGGGATTGTACAACGGCTCGCCCTGGTTCCTGCCTCTCGCCGGTGCATGGCACAGGATTTTGGATTGGGTCGAGTAAATAAAATGACCATGCCTCACAACAATTTACCAGACGATGAAAAATTATTATCTGCTGTATCTGATGTAACCTGGCGATTTCATGCATATGATGCATATGGAAAAAATAAAGCGAGAGCCATCAAGGCTCTTGCAAAAAGAGCACCGGGCTACACTGCCGTGCAATATAAAGATGTATTTGACTTGCATTCGAAACTTCTTATTGAGACAATAAATGCAGTGCAGGATGCTCCTCTTTTTATCAAGTCGGGAAAAAAGTATAGTGAATATACAGATGTGAGTATCGAATATGTAATGGACAGATTAAGCTCCTCCTTCCCAGGGTATCCAGATGATTTTTTGGTTCTCTGGGAATCGCCGTGATGCTCGGCGGGATTGACAAATCCAGCCGCCAGATTCGGGGCAAATGCCAGTGGGATTTGGCAATCCCTCGTTAGCAGAATGACGGCAACTTCCAATGAGCCGATTTTTTGAGGTCTGACATTGTTATGGTAATTTATTGGTATTACTTGATGTAGCAATTAAGTGCTTTTAGCTAAATTCAAATGCGATGTCTCTGACACAAAGCTGATAAAATAACCACCAACCAAAGGAAATGGAGGAGCATGGACACCAACACGTTCTATGCAGTCACTGCGGCAACCTGCTTTACACTGGTGGGGTTGTGGTGGTCGGTGGTAAAGTCCAAACCTGAATGGCTTAAAAACGAAGCGACGCGCCGCCTGGCGGGAGGCGTGTATGCTTCGTTTTTGATTCCTGCCTTAATGAGTCTGGGCGCGCAGATCGGTGGGGGCACACCGGTGATCTGGCAGGTTATCTTTATCATTGCTGCAGGGGCGGGCATCACCTTTTCAAGCAGGTTGATCCAGTTGACGCGGGCGGCAAACCCCAATGGCGCGTTCAGCAAAAACAGTTGGGCTGTACCGCTGCTGTATGGTTTGGTTTTGGTCTTTGCACTCTTCCCCGGCCTGGCAAGGGTCGTGGGGCTCGCTCCGCTCCAAATGGAAGCACTGTTATTATGTCTACTGATCCTGATCGCCCATGCTCTAACGTGGGAGTTCATGACGGCTTCTGCGTGAATACAGGTAACAATTAATTTCAAATTGAGGAGAGAAACTATGGCAACAGAACAAACCATGCAAGGTGAAGTCTATTATCCTTCTCAGGATGTGACAGACCAGGCCATCTTAAAGGATTGGGATGCCATGGCAAAAAAGGCGCTCCAGAATCCCAGCGCCTTCTGGGAGGAGGAAGCTGAGGAACTGGAGTGGTTCCAAAAATGGGACAAGGTTCTGGATGACTCAAATAAGCCATTCTTCAAGTGGTTTGTGGGAGCAAAGACCAACATCGTCCATAATGCCATTGAC
Source organism: Anaerolineales bacterium (assembly GCA_031389865.1). Taxonomy (GTDB): domain Bacteria; phylum Chloroflexota; class Anaerolineae; order Anaerolineales; family Villigracilaceae; genus Defluviilinea. The sequence goes on from JANMSY010000199.1 coordinate 15,647, forward strand.
CGCCATCTTAAAACATATCGAAAGAATAAACTGGCGCTGATCTGGGAAAGCGAAGATGGCAAACTGCATCAGACCTATTCCTATTACGCCATGAACCGCGAAGTTAGCCGCATGGCGAATATCATCAAAGCCATGGGCGTGACCAGGGGGGAGCGCGTCACCATCTACATGGGACGTGTGCCCGAGATCGTCTTTGCCATGCTGGCCTGTGCCAAGATTGGCGCGATCCATTCAGTGGTGTTCGGGGGCTTCTCCGTGGATTCCCTGCAGGGCAGGATTGACGATAGCCAGTCCAAGCTCATCATCACCATGGATGGCAGTTATAACAACGGTAAGGTCGTTGAGCTCAAGCGCACGGTGGATGAAGCTCTTAAGCGCTGCCCATCGGTGGAAAATGTGATCGTTGTAAAACGGATCGGGCACGAGGTCCCGATGGAAGCGGGCCGCGATCATTGGTATCACGATATGCTGGCATTACCCATCGCAAATGGTAAATGCGCAACAGAGGTGATGGATGCCGAAGATCCGCTCTATATTCTCTATACATCCGGGTCCACGGGTAAACCCAAAGCCATCGTGCATACGCATGGCGGATACATGGTCGGCACATATACGACGCTTAAATATGTATTCGACATCAAGGATGATGATCGCTGGTGGTGCGCAGCCGACCCTGGTTGGGTCACCGGTCACTCGTATATCGTCTATGGCCCGCTACTCAACGGCGCGACGTCATTCATGTTCGAAGGCGGACCCATGTTCCCCTATCCAAATCGCTGGTGGCAATGCGTTGAGCGCTATGGGATTACGATCCTGTACACCGCTCCCACCGCCATCCGCGGACTCATGCGCTTTGGCGAAGCCTGGCCCAACAAGCACGATCTTTCTTCCCTGCGCTTGCTGGGTTCCGTGGGTGAGCCGATCAACCCCGAAGCGTGGAAGTGGTATCACCGCGTCATCGGCAAGGGGAAGTGCCCGATCATGGATACCTGGTGGCAGACAGAGACAGGCATGTTCATGATCACCCCCACGCCAACCGTTCCGCTCAAACCTGGTTCCGGCACCCGTCCTTTTTTCGGGCAGGAAGCTGAGATCGTCGATGAACAGGGTAACCCCGTCCCGGATGGAAATGAAGGTTACCTTGTGTTGAAGAATCCATGGCCTGCGATGCTGCGGACTATCTACGGCGACCCCGACCGCTATGTAAGCCAGTACTGGTCGAAGAACCCCGGAAAATACACCACAGGCGATTCTGCCAAACGCGACAAGGACGGCTATTTCTGGATCATCGGCCGCGTGGACGATGTGCTCAAGGTCAGCGGTCACCGCCTGGGCACCGCTGAAGTTGAGTCGGCGCTCGTGAGCCACCCCGCGGTTGCCGAAGCCGCGGCGATTGGTCTGCCGCATGAAGTTAAAGGTCAGGGCATCCACACATTCGTGCTGTTACGCTCAGGATTCGCGCCGTCGCCTGAATTGGCCGAGGAATTGCGCCAGCACGTATCCACACATATGGGACCGATTGCCAGACCTGAAGATGTGAAATTCCTCGATAAACTTCCAAAGACACGTTCAGGCAAGATCATGCGACGTGTGTTGAAAGCAAGGGCACAAGGATTGCCCGAGGGGGATGTTTCTACACTGGAGGAATAAAGCCTGGATCATAAAAGTAATAAGCCCGCCAAAAGGCGGGCTTTACCGTTAATAACTCACCTTACGCAGTTTATGGCTTTTAGTATGTCACCCTCCCGAAGGACACACCGCACCTGCGGTGGGTGCAGGTGTCGGGACGATGCCATCTCGCACCGACGTGCTCGCGGCACGAACGGTGTGAGCGAAGCGAAGGGTCTCTACGATAATCTCAGAGATTCTTCGCGGAGTTTATCCTGAGCCGGGCCGAAGGGCTCAGAATGACATTGCGTATGGTCACTTAATAACATATCTGTATATGTTAACGCTTATGAAGTCACCTATAATCCGCCCATCCCTATACCCTATCGAGGAGCAGCATCATGAAGTTTTTACGTTTTCTTGGCAATGAGTTCGTACTGGGCACACTGATCACTCTCCTGAGTGTATTTACTGCCGTGGCAAGTTATCAGGGGTCAATGGCTGATTCGAAACAGAATGAGCATGAGATTCTCGGAATGCAACAATTAAACGACGGCAATGCGGAATATCTCAGCGCCAACCAGTTCATCGTATATGACTACAGCATGTATGACGGCTGGTACACCACCGATGATGAAGTCAAAGCTGCCTATTATGAGGCCAGCTATTCCGATGCACTAACCAATGCCATTGCTACGGAACCTGAGAATGCATTTAGCGATGAATATTACAACGCCATGTATGCCTCCAGCTATGAGCTTTGGGATAAGTCTGATACGGATTTTGAAACAGCGGGCCAATGGGACAATCGGGGCGATGGACTGCAGAGCGTGCTGCTTATCATGGCACTCGGTCTGGCATTCGCGGCCTGGGCTTCCCTGGCCAAAGAGGAAAGCAATATGCGTCTGATGTTCTCCATCTTCGCGGTCATCACACTTTTTCTGGGCATCATTACCTATCTGGGTGTTCCTGCGATCGGGGCATAAAACCTGCCTCAGGTAGAAGTCACGAACAGACCTGGCCGGTGGGCAGGTCTGTTTCGTTTATAATCACAAAATGGTCAACACAGAATACGAAACCCAGATCCTTCAATGGCGCGAAAAAAAATATGACGAATTGGTGCGCGAAAACGGCTGGCTGGCACTGGTGGGATTAAGCTGGCTCAAAGAGGGCCGCAACCTGATCGGCTCGAACCCCTTATGCGAAGTGAACCTCCCTGAACGTGCTCCGACCTTTCTGGGCATCATTGAGAAGAAAGGCAGGGTCATCCACTTTCAGGTGGCACAGGGAGTGCGCGCTGAGGTCAACGGCAAATTGGTCGGCAAGACCATCCTGAAGACCAGCAGGGATGCGAAGCCCAGTTTTATCACATGGAATGAGATCCGCCTGATGGTCCACGAACATGTGGGCAGATTTGCCGTCCGTGTCTGGGACAACAAGCGTAGAGAACGATTTTCCTTTCCCCCGCGGAAATGGTTTCCCATCGACAAACATTTTTGCTTCAATGCACGCTACACGCCTTATCCTGAACCCAAAACATCCGGCCAGCCCGATACATTTGGAGATACCGTGGAAGACCGCATGGACGGTTATGTCAGTTTCATGTTCAAGGCCAAAAAATATAAACTCGATGCCACCGAAACAAAAGATCATACTCTCTTCATTAAGTTTAAAGATCTTACCAGCAATAAGGAAACCTATCCCCCGAGCCGATATTGTTACTCTGCCCCCTTGAACGATGGCAAAGTGATCCTGGACTTTAATTATGCATACAGTCCTCCCTGTGCATTCACTGCACATGCCACCTGTATTTTTGCGCCAGCACAAAACCATCTTCCCTTTCGGATGGAAGCTGGAGAGATCTATCGCGACTAGGCCTTTCGTAACAAAACTGTAAATCCTCAATCTCATCGCAAAGGTATAATCACGAACATGACCCACGAACAATACGAACAAGGCGTCATCAAATGGCGGCAGGAAGTGGATGCCAATCTGCGTCGCGAAAACGGCTGGCTGGCCCTGGCAGGATTGTTCTGGCTCCGCAATGGCACCAACATTGTCGGCTCCAATTCAGAGAGCGACATCATTCTTCCGCAACGTGCCCCGGCCCGGCTCGGCACACTGGAATTTGACGGCAACAACGTCACGTTGCATGTTGAAGATGACGTGCATGTGGAGGTCAATGGCACGACAACGAAAAATGCCCTGCTCGACGCCGATCAGGAAGATGTGCCCAGTTTCATAAACTTCAGCGACATGCGGATGGTCGTAGTACGCCGATCGAAGGGAGTGGGGATTCGCATATGGGATAACACACGGGAGGAGCGCCGCCTCTTTCCCAGCCGAGAGTGGTATCCAGTAAAAGAAGAGTACCGAATCCCCGCTACGTATACCCGCTATGAGACCCCAAAAGTGGTGAAAATGCCCGATATCCTGGGCGCCATTTTGGATGAACCGATGCAGGGCTTTGTCTCTTTTGAATGGAACGGGAAGAAGCATGAATTGATGGTCGAGGAGCTGCCGGACAAAAGGCTCTTTGTCCAATTCATGGATTTGACCAACAGCAACCCAACGTATCCCTCGGGTCGTTATCAGTACACCGAAGCCCTCGAAAATGGCAAAGTGTTCATTGATTTCAATAAGGCATATAGTCCGCCCTGTGCCTTCACCGAGTATGCCACATGCACGTTCCCGCCTCAGGAGAATCGTCTGGAAGTCGCAATTGAAGCGGGAGAGATCTATCCGGGAAATCTGTAGGCCAATTGTTACCCGCTATATTCACTTCACATTCTTAAACCAAAAGCGACGCTGGAACGTCGCTTTTGGTTTAACCACCTGCCCATCTTATCAACGCCTCTGGAACCCAGAACTTTCCATAACCCAGAAGACTCAATGTAAAAGATGTAATGAGTAGTAGAACACTGAACCCTATCAGGATACGATCCTTCAGGAAACGCTCAAAATGGCTGTCACGGGCAAGCACGCCAAAGGCCGTCGTGACATGCTGCTGTGAAAGATAGGTCTCGGCGTCCAGCGTCTCGCCGATCTGGGGGTGGTCGCGCCAGACCACACAGACGAATTCGTCGCTGAACAGCGGCACATAGGGGTGGTCGCCGCCGACGATCATGTCGGGCACCACAAAAAAATCGATCTCGCCGCGCCCGAACATCGCTTCCGATGCCGTATCGATCATCACAAAGCGCAGGCTGATGCCCGGCGCATCCCTGGCCAGCTGCGGCAGAACCTTGGTGAAGAAGACCCTGATCACGAAATCGGAGGCGACGATGGTGAACGTGCGCTTCGC
>JANMSY010000202.1:0-1969 GCA_031389865.1 Anaerolineales bacterium
GCGCAAACTCAAGGCTTCGTCCGCGCTGATCGTAGGCACGGGCGGCCTCGGCTCGCCGGTATCCCTCTATTTGGCGGCAGCGGGCATCGGTCGCATTGGCCTCGTGGATTACGATGTCGTCGATTCGTCGAACCTGCAGCGTCAGGTGATCCACGGCACATCCACGATTGGAAAATTAAAAGTCGATAGCGCACGCGCCAAGCTGCTGGACCTGAACCCCGCTATCCAGGTGGATGTCTACAACGAGCCGTATACCTCTGAGAACGCGCTCCGCATCGCGCAGAACTACGACATCATCCTCGATGGAACCGATAACTTCCCGACGCGTTACCTCACCAATGATGTGGCGGTATTCCTTGGCAAGCCGAATGTGTATGCATCCATCTATCGCTTTGACGGACAGGTCAGCGTGTTTTATGCCAAAGTGGGTCCGTGCTATCGATGTCTGTTTCCTGAACCGCCCCCGCCCGGGCTTGTCCCCTCCTGCGCGGAAGGTGGCGTATTGGGCGTCCTGCCTGGCACCATTGGGACTCTTCAAGCCACCGAAGCCCTGAAGGTCCTGCTCGGAATTGGTGACCCGTTGATCGGAAAGCTCCTTCTTTACAACGCACTGGACATGTCTTTTGATTTTGTGAAGTTGAAGAAGAATCCCAAATGCCGCGTGTGCGGACCCAACGCCGATATCAAGGAATTGATTGACTACGAAGAATTTTGCGGCGTCCCAGGCCATGATTACGGTGAGGAAGGCTCCGCCGGTGCAAATTGGGACATCACTGCTCCTGAGCTGGCTGAACGCGTCAAGACCAATCACCTCAAGCTGTTGGACGTCCGCGAACCGCACGAGCTTCAAATTTCCGCGTTGCCGGATGCAAAAAACATTCCTTTAGGACAGCTCGCAGCGCGGCTCTCCGAACTGGACTCCGCGGATGACATGATTGTCTTCTGCAAAGGTGGAACGCGTTCCGCTCGGGCGCTGGAGTTACTGGTCAGCGCAGGATTCAAGAAAGTGAAGAACCTGAAAGGCGGCATCAACGCCTGGGCAAAGGAAGTGGATACGGATCTGCCGATTTATTAGCCAAAAAAACTCCCGTTAGGTAACGGGAGTTTTTTCTACTTTGCGAATTCTTCAAGGGAGATTGCACAATCTGGGAATTGTCTCAACAATTGTTTGTCGGCTGTTACAAGTCGGATATTCAATTGCCTGGCAAGCGCAACGAATTCACAATCGTATGCTGTACACTCACTCTCTGCCACGAGGTCGAGTATCTTTTCATAGGATGGGATTACCTCTCGTTTTTCCAATGTCTCTACTGCATGATGCATGATCTGTCTGGCTTCCAACAAGGTCATTCCACGACGGATATAAACAGCAAGCACGTTCCGAAATTCACTTTGCCAGAGTGGAGGAACGATCCAGTGAGGATCTTTGGAAAGCACATTTTGCGCCAATGTTGTTTGGTCGCCTGTAATGAACAGATAAACGATTAGGTTTGTATCAGCGACGATCATTCCCTGCCCTCATTGATCATTTTTTCTATTTCGCTCGCGGTGACGGTATAGTGCGAAGTAAGTTCTCGTACTTTTCGTGCTCGTTCGAGGGTTGCCTGCACATCAATGGGCGGCAGGGAAATAGCCTGCTCCAGAATGGACAAAATCTCACCGTTGATGCTTCGATGATTGACTTTGGATTGAGTCTTGATTCGTTCATATACTTCTTCGGGAATATTCTTAATAGTTACAGTAACCATGGGAAATTCCTTTTTGGTTCCGTTTTGGAACCATTATGAACGTTGTTAATTAATTTGTCAAGATGGATGGACCAGAACGACCAAGTCCCTATTTAGTTCCATCTCGCATATATACTGCCCACGGTCACAAATTGCGCTTTCCCACCTTTGAAAAAGCGCAATTTGTAACCGCTCTGGGTATAATTTGTACTATCAACCAAAGGAGAGAGAATGGGATTAAC
>JANMSY010000242.1:0-2787 GCA_031389865.1 Anaerolineales bacterium
GGTCTCGCGTTCGGGTCCCTGAATCCCAAGTTCATCGAGTGTAACCTGGCCGTCCACGGGTTTCTCAAGCCATTCCTTCATCTGTTCCCATTTCCAGTAGCGCGGTGGATTAGATAATGGTTTATCCTTGATATTCTCCAGCGGGCCAACCATTGCCATGCCTTCCAAATCAGAAAGAGTGTTTTTCGGCATATTCAATGGCCATAAGGAATGCCGCATGGTTGCATCATTCTTTGCCACCAACAAAGCATCTGCAGGAGCAGGGAAGAACCAATCCTTCACCTGACCATTGTTATCCAGTTCAACAAGCACAGGTCCTCGCACCGCGATTTTCTTTAATTCATCAATAATGCGTTTCTCATCAAACTTGCCGGTGGTTGCATCTGTAGCCGTTCGTGTACGAACTGCGCCTGCAAGGGTAGCGGGATAAGGGAAGAGCATGGATTTTGAACGTTCACCTGGGATAGCTGAAAACGGTTTTCCATCTCTAAAGATCAGGGGGTCACGTGCCACAAGCAGCCACAGACTCATGATTGCACCTCCGCTTGCTCTTCAACAGGCTGTGAGTCGCCTGCAAACATTCTGGCGACGATCATTTCCTTGGCCAATTCATTCAGGGCAATATTATCTTTATCCGGGTCCAGCCATTGATCAAAGACCTTCCTTACTTTTTCTTCGTCAATTGCTTTGCCTCCACCAGACTCTTGTTTGCGGCCCACGATGCGCCGGGCTTCCTGTGCCAATCCTTTTGCGGGGATGGTGGTCTCCGATAGGACACGATGAAGTTCCTGCAATTCATAGGCTGTACCCGCGCTGATGGCATCAGACTCAGCAAAATCAACCAATTGTTTCAAGCGCTTATCGAAGGCACCCCATTTGCCAGAGATGGTGCGGTCTGCTCCACCGCGCTTACTGAGGGTGATGGCCAGTCCATTCTTCCCTTCTATTTCCTTTGCCTTTCTTTCTGCATTGCGTGCTAAATCCAGAACATCGGAAAGCGGCTCAAGATGGTGGGCAATTACGATACCTATGGAAAGTGTGGGCCTGATTTCTTGACCATCTTTCTCGGTTTTGAACTTCTCGGGTATTTTTGCGCGGAATGCTGACTCCAGCTCCTTTGCACATTCCAAGGCTTTATTAAGCGGCAAGTATGCCAACACGTCATCCCCACCCGAATAGATTAGGAGTCCGTTTTGCCTGCCGACGATTTTGGGTGCTTCCGCCGCAAATTCACTTAGCGCTTGCGAGAGATCACGATGTGCTTGAATATCTTTCTGTGCATCAATGACGACTCCCATATTATCCCCATCAGCAGCCAGCAGAGCGTAATAAGGACCGGGTCGAGATTTACCTACATGCTTCTCAAGAATAGTATTAAAATCTTTTCGCAGTTTGTCCTGTTCATCCCCCGCCGGTATCCAGTCTGCAAGGCGGCTCTCGTAGAGCAGTGCGCCATTGTCATGTTCGCCAATATCCCAGCCTGCATCTTCAAACAACTGGCGAATTTCCGCAATCAGTTTCTTTGACTTTGCATCCCCAATTTTTTCCATAAAGGGCAAAGCCGCCATGTGTGAGGTACTCTTGAATTCAGGGGCAGATTTAGCTTCTCCCATCCGCTTTAGAATGTCCACACCCGAGAGACGCTCTCCCTGCCGTGCATGATAATTGTCGTAGAGTTTTCTGATTTTCTTAAGTTTATCCTTGTCGTCCTTCTTTGGATATTCTGATTCAGGAATGACCGACTCACGTGCTCCATCCAGCGAAGATTTAGGAACATTATCCCCCAGCGCCTGCATGAAATTACGAGTCACCTTGCGTGCCGCCAATAAGGCCTCGGCCTGATTGCGCGTGCCTGCATAATCATTCTCGTCCAATGGCACGCTCACCCAATAGAATTCTGGCAAGCCCTTGATTTGTTCTTCTGCAAGTGGTTTGTTATAGGTATTTGCTTTTACTTGATCAAACGCATCTTTCCCCAATTCGTTCATGCGGGCTGAAACTGCCCCTCTAACCTGATCCCCAAATGATTTTGGCTCGCCTTCGACTATGGCAACAATTTTGTTTGGGACATTCAAGATGCTCTCTGGGTTTACTGGAAATACAAGAGAACCTGGATGTTCCACAACTTGTTTGGCCGCAGCCCTCGACAATTCACTCAGCATCCATGAGCCGTACCACAAGTCACGGCTTCGGCGGGCGGTGGCGATGAAATCCTGAACTGGTCCGATGGAAAAGATCATCAGGTGTTTCATAGCGCCGCCTTTGCTCCACATGGGAGCATGGGGGGTACAACATTTAACTTGACCGTCATATTCTGCATAGCCCACTCCTTATATCTACAAATCAGGAGAGCAATTGTGAAGCCCGTTTATTCCCTCCTGAGATCGAGTATCTTATGGTGATTATATGATTTTCAAGTGGGAAAAGCAATACCCAATTTCTGGAATTCCGCCCGATCAATAATACAACTTATCAGAATAAAGATTGGTGATGATATTGCAAAGATGGCTACCCGTAAATTTAGGTAGGATAAAGAAATCTACTCACTTGCTATTGAATTTTGTGTAAACGAAAATACAGCTTCCAATACGCCGCCGCCAATTGCAAGAGCTTTATCGGAAACAAGCGTGCATAATATAGGGTCGTCGCGGGAGTCAATATCACCGATCTTCATGCCTGCGGATACTTCAATATCAGGGTGAATGAGTCCGCGCAGAACGCCGTTAAATGGATTTACGATTTCCGATTTCCGATTTCCGATTTCCGATTTGATTTCCGCAATGAGTT
>JANMSY010000245.1:0-5589 GCA_031389865.1 Anaerolineales bacterium
CATTCCCAATGTCGGTAATGGCGGCGAGGAAGAAAAAGTGGAATGGGAACCGCGCAAGATGCTTGGTAAATTGAATGGGGACAGAATTGATTTGGCGGATATCAAATTCAGCGCACACACGAATCGAGTCGCGGTCATTGACGGACATACAGTATGCGTCAGTGTGGAACTGGCCAAGCAAACCGACCCTGAAACTGCTGAGGCGATTCTACGAGCCTACCGCGCGTCAGCGTCCGCTGGTGAGCTGCCATCGTCACCGCGCCCCGTGATCCAGGTCCGTAATGAAGCCGATCGGCCTCAGCCAAGACTCGACCGATACGCCGGAAAAGGCATGACAACCGTAGTCGGCCGCGTACGGCGTGATCCAATCCTGGATCTTAAGTTTGTGGTGCTTTCACACAACACGATCCGGGGAGCGGCAGGTGGATCGATCTATAATGCTGAGCTATTGGTGAATAAAAAACTTTTATAGTTTCGAAACGAATGAGGCCAGGGTTGTCTGCACCCTGTCAATGCAAAGTAGAAATGTCCCCTCTTCTGCAAAGTAGAGATGTCCCCTGGATGAAGGGACGAAGGGGATAGGTGGTAAACTGCTGGCACTCGTGCAGAGGGTAGGGCAACGCTGGAGAGCGACCCGAGCGCTGCCACGAGTGCCATAAACTGGGCAGGAACCGAACGGTTCTGCCCTTTTTGTTTCTGTCCAGTTTTTTGGCCAGAAAGCGATAAACTCAAAGTGGGTTGAGGATCAATCTGAGCCAAGGGGAGAGACCTCCGGAATAGGTTCGCCATTGAGATGGGTGCCATAGGTTCGCCAGGGGTGATTGGCGGCAGGTGGTTTGGGGAGTGGCACAGCCCGATTGAGGTGTTTGGTCTCCACGATCTCAGATTGTCGAGCCAGCGTTTTGAAAGTGGTGTAGGCGAGGGGTTTGTTCTGGTAGAGGATAGTGACGTCTCCTTTTGCGTTTTCACAGATCAGGACCGGGGCATTGTGCAAGGCATAGCTCGGGCGATCAGTCTGGATTTGGTAGATGATCTTGTTGTACTGTACGGTCAAGTTTTTCGAGAGGGTTGTGGATCGCTGACGGGTGAAGATCCGATCCAGGTTCTCGGTGGGCAGCAAGGGGCGATGCGTATCATGAGTACTGCGCGGGGGAACAGCAAAGCGACGATTGAAGTCTGCCCGAAATTCTTCCAGATAGGCATTGGCAGCCTCAATCGTCGAGAGGTTGCGCAAGCGTAATTCCTTGACCAGGCGGTCTTGCAGGGTCTGGTTGGCACGTTCCACCCGTCCTTTCGCCTGCGGAGAGTTGGCGCAGATGATCTGGATGTCCAGTTCCTGCATGGCTCGTCCAAACTGGGTCAGCCCTGCGGTCGTTCCCTGCGGTTGGGCGGTATTCACTCGAAAGACCCCATGCTTGTCGCTGTAAAAGGCCAGCGGTTTTCTCTCCCATTCAAAATAGTGCCGCGCCGCTGCGCAGTAGCCAAAAAACGTTTCCGCCTCAACAAACCACAGTGCCACCAGCTTGCCTGTGGCATCATCGATGAATACTAGTAACGTGCTGCGTTCCCCGCGCTCCTCGAACCAGGCGTGGTCCGATCCATCGATCTGAACCAATTCACCAAAACAGGCGCGCCGTTCCCGCATCTGATGCACCTGTTCTTTTTTCTTCCGCCTGGGTTTCCACAATTCCTCCTCGATCATGATCTTCCGCACACTTTCGCGTGAGATCTGCATCTGATGCATCTCCACCAGCTTTTCGTGCGCCAGCGTCGGTCCAAAATCCGAATATTTCTTCTTGACCAGGTCCAGCGCCTGCTGCACCACGCCTGCATCCAGACGATGGTTGCTCGCCTTCCCGCGCTTTGCGCTTACCAGACCTTTCGCAGCCTGCTTCCGATACTTCCGCCACACGCGCTTCACTTGCCGGACGCTGAGTCCCAGCATCGCAGCTGCTTCTTTTTGCAGCAATCGTTTCTCTTTCAAGCGTTGCATTACTTCCAGTCGTGTTAATTCTTTTGCGCTCATTGTTAGTATTTGTTCCATTGGGTGTCCCTTCAAAAGGGGACATTTTAACTTTGCACAAAGGGGACTTTACTACTTTGCAGTAACATCCGAAAATAAATGCTTGCACAACAACTTTTTCTCGGCTATAATGTGCGTCGCCCCGGGCGCGTAGCTCAGTTGGTTAGAGCGCACGGTTCACATCCGTGAGGTTCGGGGGTTCGAGCCCCTCCGCGCCCACTATAACGAGCCAAAAGGCTCGTTATTTTTAAGATCACTTGTTTATGTTTTATAATTCAACTATCATGTCCCCACGAACCAATGAAGCCTGGCTTTCAGACCTGCGCACTGAGGGTGCCGAGCGTGAAGCCGCGCTGGAAGATTTACGCGCTGTGATCCAAAAGGGACTCCCCTATGCGCTCTCACGCTGGCTCTCTCCGGACCAGCCACAATTCACGGCCCTTGTCGATGAGGTCACACAGGAAACGCTGCTGCGAGTCCTTGACCAGATGGATACGTTTGAGGGACGCAGTCAGTTCACCACATGGGTGCACAAGATCGCCGTGCGGATCGCGCTGACCGAGCTGCGCCGCAAACGGTGGCGGGACGCGTCGCTGGATGAGCTCACGGAAAATGAAGACGTACCCCCGCCCGCCGGGCTGCTTGCCGATCCCCGGGCCGGCCCCGAAACCTCAGCCGAGCGTGCGGATATGCTTGTGCGCGTCCGTCGCATCATAGACGAGGAACTGACGGATCGCCAGCGGCAGGCGTTGATTTTGCTGGGCGTGCAGGATATGCCCATGGATGATGCGGCGCGGAAACTGAAGACCAACCGCAACGCTTTGTATAAACTGCTGCACGATGCGCGCCTGCGTCTCAGGCGTCGGCTTTCGATGGAGGATATATCGCCTCACGAAGTCCTTACACTTTTCGAACAAAAATGAGAATCAAGTAAGATTCATGTATGGCTAACCATCAAAAACGCAGATTATGAACATACAAGATATCATCAAACGAATCCGTCATACACTTGGTTTGCAGAAGGAACTTCCCTCCGAGGCAGTGCTTGGGATTTTGCGCGTTCTTGAAAATGCAGATGCGCCTGGCGAGGAGGATATCTCGTGTGGCGAGCTCTATACAAAACTCGACGAATACGTAGAACGCGAAGTGAACAAGAAGGACGCGGCGTACCTGATGCCAGTCATCCGCGAGCACCTGGATCTTTGCACGGAATGCTGCGAAGAGTACGAAGCACTGCTCGATGTTTTGATTAACGTTGAGAAAAAATAATACAGAAATCAAAACAGACTGCTCCGGGAGGCTGAACCTTCCGGAGCAGTTTGTTATTCGTGGAACAGCTTCTCGCCGGCGCGAATCGGCACCTTCAACCGGTTCTCCGCGGGCGTGAGGGGGCATGACCACATCTCGTTGTACGCGCAGTAAGGGTTATAAGCAAGATTGAAATCCACAAAAAAACGGTTACCGGCCAATGCTTCAGGCTCAAGGTACCGCCCGGCAGGATAGGTTTCCCTGCCTGCAAGCGAATCAACGAACGGCAGGAAGTACCCATGCTCGTTCTGGAAGATCGTCAATTCTGCATCCTCCCCATCCACCTGGAATTTGAATCTCCCATAACGAACGTACGTTTGCACACCACCTGTGGAGGTCTGCATTTGCATGGGTTCCTGATCCTTAATAGGCTCAACCTGCACTTCCAAACGCAGCGCTTCATTTTCAGGGAAATATTGCAGGCCCATGAAGCCATTTCTCTGTTCCGGCGTTAAAGGGCTTTGGGGATGCCTTCCAAAAAATCCATCTTTTTCGGCACGATACGCGGCTAGTTCACTCATAAAACCTCCAATTGGACTGCCTACTAGACTGAAAGAGTCAGCAGATTCTTACAAAATGCGCTCACGTATTAAAACTCTTGCGAATTCGCCTGTCTTATGCTATCGTTATTATAAAGAAATTCACTCGATGATATCCACTCCAAAAACAGTTCTGATCGTAGAAGATGAAGAGGATGCCGCTGAACTCTTTGCGGAAATGATGCGAGTCAGCGGTTTTCGCGTCTTAAAAACATCCAACAGTACTCCCGCCATCGGCATGATGTCTTCCGAAAAGCCGGATGTGATCATCCTTGATATTATGATGCCTGAAATCTCCGGGCTTGATATTTTGCGCCAGATGCGCCGTGACCCCCAGCTGGCTGGCATACCGGTTGTGGTCGTCTCTGCAAGAAGCATGCCCGCCGATATCAAGGACGGGATGGAAGCGGGCGCATCCACCTACCTCACCAAACCGGTCGGCTTTCTGGAATTGAGGGAGGCTGTTGAGCGGGCTCTTGTGAGCCGATCATCGTAAACAAACCTTAATGAGCCTCCTGCGCGCCTTTATCGCTGTTGAAATTCCGGTTGAAATACAGCAGAACATCCATCAGGAAACGTCGAATTTTCGGAAGGGGATTGACTCACTCGTCCGCTGGGTGCCGCCTGACCACATGCACCTGACCCTGAAATTTCTCGGCGACGTTTCGCCCTCCAGCGTGGAATTCCTGATCCAGATGCTCCGCAACGAAGCGGACAATATTCCCACCTTTGGCCTGCAGCTGACGACTTTGGGCTCGTTCCCCAACCTGAGACAGCCGCGCGTGATCTATATCGGAATCCAGGCCCCGGCTGCGCTGGATGCGCTCCAGCGTGGGATCGAGTCCGCGGCACGAAGACTCGGATATGGGTCGGAGGAACGTCCCTTTTCAGCGCATCTCACACTCGGACGGGTGAAGCAGAACATCACAGCGGTTGACCAGCAAAAAATCCGGCGGGCCATCGAGGGCACACAGGTTGACGTGCTCGGCACTGCCAGAGTAGACTCGGTCCATCTGTACAAAAGCGAATTGAAACCCGGCGGCTCCGTGTATACTAGGTTATACTCTGCGCCTCTCAAAAAGCAATAATAACCAGAAATTAGAACAAATCAATAGAGGTGATTTCTGAACGCACTCGAACTTGCACATAAGATTATCGACGCCCTGGAGGATAAAAAGGCTGAAGACATCCTGCTTCTGGACATCAAAGACATTGCATCCTTTACTGATTACTTTGTGATCTGTAATGGGACCAGTGACCGCATGCTGGACGCGCTCGCCAAGGGTGTATTGGAAGCAACAAAGATGAACCATAAGAAGAGAGGCCGGGTGGAGGGACAACCACAGGACGGCTGGCTCGTACTTGATTATGGCGACGTGGTTGTACATCTATTTTCGCCAGACCAGCGTGAACACTATGATCTTGAGGAGTTATGGAGTGATGGAAAGGTGTTGTTGAAACTACAGTAATCAACTACTGAACACGCATTCATGAGACCCCGCAGTGTTGCAGTTCTGCAGGCGCTTTTTGTCGTTTCTCTCTGGGCAACAATCCTGGGTCTTTGTAAAAATCGGTCTGCAGAACATACCGCCAGTAACATTTGCAGGGTTAAGATATTTCCTTGCATTTGTCTGCCTTCTGGCGGTATTGCTTTTTAATGAGTGACCTTACGCAATGTCATTCTGAGCGGAGCGAAGAATCTCTGAGATTATCGTAGAG
>JANMSY010000272.1:0-9576 GCA_031389865.1 Anaerolineales bacterium
GTTAATACATTGGAAAGAGCCATGGAATGTTCACTGGTCGCCCTGTTCATCCAGGAACCGGATGAACACACATTTGTCGTCCTTGCGGCCGCGGGCAAAGTGACAAGTCTCCTTCCGCCCGGTTATCGTCAGAATTCAAACACGGGTTTGCTTGGGCGCATAACAAGATTCAAGAAAACGCACATTGTAAACGACACCCGGCTGGAGCCAGATTTTTTCAAACTGGACAACGACAATACTCTCTCCATCATTAGTGTTCCGATCCTGCAGCATGGGCATGTTAAAGGCGTTTTGCAGATCTGCTCCGATAAGACACATACCTTCAGTAGTGCAGATGCATCCGTTGCGGAAGGCGTTGCATCCGAACTTCTGCGTGCATGGGAACGGTCCAGCTACCATCAGCGATTAACTGAACTAATTCAGGCAGGCATCTCATTGACCACCTTGATGGATCCACAGGCGGCGGTGCAGGAGATCGCTGTGATTGCGCGAAAAACGCTCGAAGCACAGTTCGTATTTGTAACATTGCTTGACCAGCAGGGGAATTTTTCACGCACGGCATCGGCAGGAGAAGCGCCAAAATTATCTGCATCCCTACATGGAAACCCTTCTGATGAACAGCTCATGCGGGCGGCATTGAATGCCACAAAACCCTTCCGTGTCCGCGACCTGCGAAAGTATTTCAGTGCAAAGAAACTCGAAATAGACCACAGCGGCTTACGAAGTGTGATGGCAATCCCGATCCGTCTGCACCGTCTGAGCATTGGCACCATCCTGGCCTTTGGCAAACAGGAGGGCATCTTTTTCTCGGAGAACGATGAATCGATTGCCGACCTGCTCTCGTCCCAGGCTGCCGCGTCCATCGAGAGTTCCTGGTTGTACCAGGAACTGCGAAGCACTTTGAACATCACATCCATGTTGTACCAGTTGAGCGTGGACGTCATTCAGACCGATGAGTTAAGCAAGGCGGCAGAATTAATCGCGCAGGCGGCGCATAAAGTTACGAACTCCAAAGAAACAGGGATCGTCCTTTTGACACGTGATGGCCATGTTGAAGCGGAAGTGGAAATTGACGCAAAGGGATTGCATACCCGCCAAGAGCATCCCATGGAGACAGTTAACCAGGCCATCGAGAGCGGTTTAAGTATCATCATCTCCATGGAAAACGGTTCACTGGTCTGCTATCCCCTGCTGACCCGCGGCCGAACCTATGGTGCGCTCTGGATGAATATTCCCGAAAGCCGTGGACAGAATTTCGCGAATGTACAGACACTCGCCAACCAGGCGGCGATTGTGCTGGAGCGTTTCATCCTCTTATCCGAGTCGCTCCACCAGGCAAAGCAGATCGAAGCTGCTTATGCGGAATTGGAAATCACATATGACCGCACGTTGACAGCGCTTATGTCCGCTCTGGACGCACGAGACCGGGAAACAGAGGGTCACAGTATGCGTGTGAGTAAACTGTCCTGCCTGCTGGGCAGGGAACTCGGATTAAATGGCAGCCAGCTCAAATCGTTGGAACGAGGCGCATTACTCCATGATATCGGAAAGATCGGAATCACTGACACCGTCCTTTATAAGCCGGGCACACTCACAGAGGAGGAGTGGCAGATCATGCGCATCCACCCGGATATTGGCGCGCGCATCGTGGAAGGAATCCCGTTTCTGCAGGAAACACTTCCGGTGATCCGCTATCACCATGAACGCTGGGATGGCAGTGGGTATCCTGTGGGATTAAAAGGTAAAGACATCCCCATCCAGGCAAGGATTTTTTCCGTTGCCGATGTATTCGATGCATTGACCAGCAGCCGCAGCTATCGAAAAAGATCTTCTGCAGAGGATGCAATGCAATATTTAATGGATCAATCGAACTCTCTTTTCGATCCATCCATTGTTCAGGCGTTGACCCATTTACCGTACCCTGATTATGTTCAGGGGGGAAAAGCACCCGTATGAAACAGAAGAAAACTGTCGGGTCTTTTGCGCCTCACGAAATCCGCCGTTTTATCCTTCCAATAACGCTTGCATTCATTTGTATCATCGCGTGGGTGATTCTGGAACATCTCGTAAATGATCCTGTAACAAGCATTGGTTTGCTTGCCTATATGGTTTCTGGAATCCTTTATTTATTGATCAATGACTTTCTCATCATCAGAACAAATAACTATCGGGAAAACTATGGGCGACTGAATTCAATTTTGGCCGGTATCTGGCTGGGATTGTTCGTATATGTCTCTCCCGATTACTTACGTGAGGCCTCACATATATTGATCCTGCTTGGCATTGTTGCCATCTCCATTGCTTCTGGACGCTTCCATTCCTATATGACGATGGCGCTCGCTTTGGTGATAAGTTTGCCGTTTACCATCACTCACATTCATAATTTGGCGGAGTTTCTCGAGTTCAGCATGCCCTACATTGCTGGAGTTGTAATCGTGGAGGCCCTTGTACTCATCAAGGACACGACCCAACAGCACATTCATCGTCTTGAAACGATCAACAAGATCAGCCGCCAGATCATGCTCTCCCTGGAAACGCATCAGACCATTACACTATTGAATGAGACCATGCAGGAGGCCCTTGAGGCGGATACATACTTTGTCGGTGTGCTCAAGGATGACGAGATTCAGCTGGACTTGTTCTATGATGACGGGGAATACTTTAATGGCATAAGAGTTCCGCTGGAAGGCACCCTGTCAGGATGGGTGGTTAAGAACGAAAGAGCGCTTTTCCTGCCTGATCTCCGTGAGGATGTGCAGCTGGACGGTGTGAGTGTGGTCGTGATAGGGAAGGAAAAGACGAGCCTCTCATGGATGGGTGTACCACTCAAGGCATCGAATGTAACGGGCGTCATTTCGCTGCAATCGTATCGATCGAACGCGTTCGACAGTGGAGACATGGAACTTCTCTCCAATCTGGCACAGCATGTTTCGCTGGCGCTGGACAATACCATTCGACACGCCCAGGTGGAAGAGCAGGCCCGGCTGGATAGCTTAACTGGCGTATTCAATCACGGCTACTTCCTGAAGAAACTGGCTGAACAGGCGCAGGAGGCCTCCGCCAACAGCACTCCTCTCAGCCTGATCATGCTGGATATTGATTACTTTAAACAGTTCAACGACACCTATGGCCACCTTGTGGGCGACCGCATCCTCAAAACGCTTTGTACAGCCATCAAGCATCACATCAAACAAACCGATGCAGTGGGTCGCTGGGGTGGCGAGGAATTTGTCATCTCGCTGCCTGGGGCCAGCGGCAGGGATGCTTTCAACGTGGCAGAGCGAATTGGACAAACGATGGCATTACTGCGAGTGGAGGACAGGGAACAGCAAGCCATTCCTGTCCCAACAGTGAGCCAGGGAATCGCTGTATTCGCGGTCGAGGCGGATGAGATCTATCGTCTCGTTGACCTGGCCGACCGACGGCTTTATATCGCCAAGGACCGTGGTCGCAACCAGATCGAGCCTGGCACAGATTATTGGGAAAAGTTTTAAGTGGGATACGGCGGATTGGATTTTTAGTTCAGTATTTCGCGAAACGCAGAAATGGTCTTTTCGATCGCGTTGTCATCGATCCCGTAGTGAGTAACGAGGCGGAAGCGACGTGAGTTTTCCGCGTCCAAAAGGAGACCACTCTGCTGCATTTTTTCGCATATTTGACGGGAATCAGCGGTTACTTCGTCTGCAAGATTTAGATACACCATGTTCGAGTACGGCGATCCTTCATCCACCACCAGTCCCGCGACCTGGCGCAGCCCATCGGCAAGTTTTTTCGCTCGGATATGGTCATCAGACAGACGGTTTACCATCTTTTCAAGTGAAATGATCCCTGCTGCCGCAACAATCCCGACCTGCCTCATCCCGCCTCCCAGCATCTTGCGGATATGACGAGCCCGTGTAATGAATTTTTGTGTCCCCACCAGCATGGAACCGATGGGCGCAGCGAGTCCCTTACTCAAGCAAAACATCACCGAGTCAGCCGGTTCAACCAAGTCCCTGATCGATACATCCTGTGCAACCGCAGCGTTGAAGATGCGTGCCCCGTCAATGTGCAATAACAGCCCGTTGCGATAAGCGAGTTCGCCTGCCTGGCGGGTATACTCCGGCGTTAAAGGAACTCCGCCGCAGATATTTTGTGTATTCTCAAGGCAGATCAACCGTGTACTCGGATGATGCACATCTTCAGTCCGAATGGAGGCAAGAATGTCCTCCAACCGTAACGTGCCATCCTTTTGATTGGAAATGGGACAGGGTTGGATTCCACCCAACGCGGACATTCCACCTGCCTCATTCAAATAGATGTGAGATTGATTCCCAACGATCACCTCTTCCCCCCTTTGACAGTGGACAAGCAAAGCGATCAGGTTGCCCATTGTCCCAGATGGGACAAATATAGCCGCCTCTTTGCCCAATATTGCAGCTGCGGTCTCCTCCAGGCGATTCACCGTTGGATCATCGCGATACACATCGTCGCCCACCTCGGCTTCTGCCATGGCTTCCCGCATTTCAGGTGTCGGCTTTGTGACAGTATCAGATCGCAGGTCAATGTATTCCATCGTCAGCTCTCTTTTCGCAACGTATCCAGAACTTCAATAAGCTCTTCTGGCAAAGGCGCTTCAAATAATTTCGCTTCCTTCCCTCCGGGCAAAACTATCTTCAGGCGATATGCATGCAGGAAATGACGCTCAATAGGAATTGAGGATTTCTTCCTGCCATAGATCTCGTCACCGACGATGGGACATCCCAAAAATGCGCAGTGCAATCTGATTTGATGAGTGCGTCCGGTCTGGGGATGAAATTCCAGAAGGGTGTGATCCCTGAAGCCTTCAAGAGTTTTGTATTCCGAGATGGCTTCACGCCCGCGACTCGCAGAGACAATTGCCATCTTTTTGCGGTGACTTGGATCCCGCCCGATATAGGCTTCCACGCGGCCCGCGGGTGTGGGCGGCCTGCCGTCCACGAGCGCGAGATAGGTCTTCTCCACTTTTCGTAAACGGAACTGATCCTGCAGCCAGCGATGGGCACGTTCGTTTTTTGCCAGCAGGATCAAACCGGAGGTCTGTTTATCGAGGCGGTGAACCAGCCCAGGTCTCTCTTCGCCACCGATACCCTCCATTTCAGCATCGTACCCCAGCACCGCGTTGACCAGTGTCCCACGGGGATGACCTGCGGCAGGGTGAACCACCATGCCCGCCGGTTTATTGATCACAAGCAATTCCTCATTTTCAAAAATGATATCGAGTGGAATGTCTTCCCCGGCCAGTTCCGTCGGCGCGGGTGGAGGGATGCGAACCGTTACATTGAATCCGTTTTCGAGTGGTTGACCGGCCTTTTTCGCCGCGTGACCGTTTACATCCACCAAACCATTCGCGATGAGCCCCTGGATGCGTGAACGCGAAAACTCCGGCAACTGCCCGACGAGGAACTTGTCGAGCCGTTCAGGAGTCGCATTTTCAAACTGGAAGTCTAGAACGCGATCAGTCACTTGTGGTATCGCCTGTTGCACCGGATGTATTCATACCTGCCTGTTCCTTTTTCTCGGCACGTTCCTTCAGCCAGACGCCCAGGAACAGTACCACCGCGCCAACGCTGATACTTGCGTCAGCCACATTGAACACAGGGAAGGTGCCAACGGAAATAAAATCAGTCACATGGCCGATGGTCAGGCGGTCAATCAAATTACCGATGGCGCCACCCAATTGCATACTCAACGCAAGCCGAAGCGACCAGTCATCACTCTCCACCTGTGGGTAATAAAAAAGGATCGCGCCGATCACGATAAATGCAAGCACGGTAAGGATCATGCTGGCATCTTTGAACATGCCGAATGCCGCGCCCGTGTTATACCAATGCACAATGCGTGCATACGGGCTTAACCATGCCAGCGACTCAGGCAGCCAGCTTGCACCCGAGGGGATGTTCGCGCGTACCAACCCTTTGGTCCATTGGTCAAGCACCACAATGACAGCAGCAATCCACAATATAGTCCAATATTTTTGAACCAATTTTTTCACAAATCACCTCTTAAAGAAAATCGCCCCATTCTATCATCACTCATCAAGATAGACGCGTGGCACACGCACGCTGATATTCGTGAGTACTTCGTACTCGTTCGTGCCCATCCAGTCACCCAGGTCATAGGCTGTGATCCCATCCCCCAGCAGCACGACCTCATCCCCGACATGGGCTTCATCCTGACCTACATTGACCATGAACTGGTCCATGCAGATGCGGCCCACCTGGGGATATTCCTTCCCATGGATGATGACCTGCGCCTTGTTCGTCATGCGACGGAAGTAACCGTCGGCATAGCCGCATGGGATCGTGGCGATTCTCGTCTCAGCTTCAGCCTGCCACAGCGACCCATAGCTGACCGGGTGCCCCGGCAGTGTGATCTTGGAATATGCCACCCGCGACTTCCACTTGAGGGCAGGAGCAAGATCCACCGTGTGAGCCACGTCAATCGGATACACACCGTAAAACATCAAACCAGGCCGAACCAGATCCATATGGCTCTCAGGGAACTGCAGGATCGCACCCGAATTTGACATATGCCTGACCGGTGTGGGAAGACTTCGCTTTTCATAGAAATACAGAACATCCTGAAACCGTTCCAGCTGTTGGCGGGCATGGGTCAAATGCGGGTCTTCTGAATTGGCAAAGTGAGTATAAATCCCTTCTATTAATACATGCTTACAGTTCAAAGATTGCTCCAGAAATGACTCCGCTTCATAATAATGCACGCCTACACGCTCCATACCGGTGTCAATTTTCAGATGGGCAGTCAATTTCTTTCCGGCAGACTCAGCTGCAGATTCAGCAGTGGTGAGCAGTTCTGGCGACGACGCGGTCAGGATCAAGTCATATTCAAGGAAGACGGGGATCTGCTCTGGCAATGTCCCGCCGGCAACGAGTATCGGTTTTGTGATTCCCAGCTCGCGCAAGTGGATTGCCTCTTCAAGGATGGCAACACCAAAATAATCCACGTAGGGCTCAATGAACGGCGCAACCCCGTCCACGCCATGGCCGTAGGCATTGGCCTTCACCATCGGCATCACTTGTGCCGGGGCGACGTGTGTGCGGATCGCGTCCAGGTTTTTTCGTAGTTGTGGAAGGTTAACTTCAAGATATGTTGGACGCATGAGGAATTTACAGTTCAGGAACTGCGCTTTCTCCAGTGATATTCAACATCAGGCTCATTCTCGGGAGGTGGACTGAAACCGAACTTTTCTGCCACAAACCCGTTCTTCTCATAGAAGGCCCTTGCATTCACGTTGACCTGCAACGTGTACAACCATAAATGCTCAGGTGATTGCTGCCTCGCAAAGTTCAACAGTTCCCGACCGATCCCGCGCCGTTGAAAACCAGGATGGATATATAACTGGTCAATGAAATCATTTTCCATTGCCATGAATGCGACAGGGCGGTCACCCACGTCAACGACCCAGACTCGGTTCTTTTTCAGGACATGGTCGCGAAAATAGTTCTGGTCTTCATAGAAGTAGTGCCCCGTATCGGTTTGACCTTCAGGAAGCAGCCTTTCGCGAGCAACTCTCCACAGGATCGTTACCGCGTCGAAATCGTCATCACGAAATTCACGAATAATAAAGTTTTCAGGCATAATGGGATTTGAGGGTCATTTCGCCTCATCTACAATTGCTGTAGGTGCGGCCTGCAAAAACATGCTCTTTCAAAACAATTTGAGCCAAATGGTTGGCACCGCCCATTTGGCTCAAAATAAATACGGACTGTTGTGGTTTAGTAGTCGCGTCTGCGTTCACGGTCGCGGTCACCGCCGCCGCCACCGGGCCTGCGTGCGCCGCCACCACCGCCACTGCGGAAGCCACCGCCACCACCCCCGCCACCAGGACGATCTTCACGTGGGCGGGCAAGGTTGACGGTCAAAGGGCGACCACTGAAATCCTTACCGTGGAACATGGTAATCGCATTCTGAGCTTCATCCGTTGACGACATCTCAACGAAGGCAAACCCTTTTGAACGTCCGCTCTGGCGATCCTTGATCACCTGGGCAGACTTCACTGTTCCAGCCTGCGAGAACAAGCTCTCCAAATCGGCATCTACAGTGGTGTACGGCAAATTCCCTACATAAAGTTTCGCTTCCATGTCAATACTCTTTCTCCTGAGTGTGTGGGCCATAAGGGTGAAGCCTCCCTCGTGGCATAAACGGATCCAATATGCATGTCTACAGCGATCACAGACACCCAGGTGCCAAGAAGCAAAGATTCCCTCTGATTGTCGGACCACATTCACCATGCAACTACTGATGCGATTGTAGCACAAGAGGCATGGACTTGCTAGAAACTCGGGAGGCTGAATCGGAGCCAGCCGGCGTTCTCGCGCAGGGAGAACTGGAATCCCGCCTCAAGCTGGTCCAGTGCGGATGACTTGTCACCGCCCAGCACTTCTGCAATTCGCGAATTCGCAACCCGACCAAAAACCCGTGTGCGGAAGATCTCTATCCATGAAATAACCTGTCCATAACGCTCCGCGTTCATGGTAATGATCGGCCATACCCGTCGTGCCGTTCCACGCAACAGCAACCAGCGAAAATTCTGCAGGGCATCAAATTGCAGCTTTGCGATGGATTCGAGATCATCGATCAACAACAATACAGATTGCTGCGCATTTTTATTGGAATGCGCCCAGGAGGCAAGCGAAGTGATCAGGTCCTGGGAACCGGTATGTTTCACATCGAATACTCCCACACGATGAGGAGTATTCTCCACACTCTCCCATTCATCAGGTCGATTCGTGATCACTCCAAACTGCACATCATCCTGACTGTGGGTCTGACTCACGGAACGCGCAATGGATTGCAGGAAGGCTGTCTTGCCGGAAGCAGCCATATATTTCGTGAATGTTTATCAGCCGGGTCACCACTTTGCGTGGGGCATCTCCCAGGGTATCTTCTTTGTCCTAAGCGTGCTTGGTTACATGACCGTTTTGTTGAGCGGCTTTCTGATCGTCAATACCATTACTGCCATCATGACACAACAAACCCGCCAGATCGGTATCATGAAGGCTGTTGGAGGCGGAAATATACAGATCTTCGCCATGTACGTTGTATTGACCCTAAGCTTCGGGCTGGTGGCGCTATTGATTGCCATACCACTGTCCATTGCAGCGGCGCGCAGTATCGGGGGCGGAATGGCAACCTACCTGAACTTCAACCCATTGCTGTTTAAGGCGTACCCGGCAGCCATCAGCCAGCAGGCAATTGTGGCATTGCTGGTGCCGTTGCTGGCAGCGGTATGGCCTGTGTATAACAGTGTCCGTATTACGGTGCGCGAGGCGATCAGCGACTATGGCATTGGTGGAAACTCCAGACCAAAGGATGCTTCCGTTAGTAAAAGGGCACTATTCCTTCCACGCCCCATGCGCCTCTCACTGAGAAATGCTTTTCGTCGTAAACTTCGTCTTGGCTTAACCCTGTTCTCGCTCGTTTTGGGAGGTGCCATCTTCATTGGGGTCTACAACTTATGGGCTTCATTTGACAAAACCATCGAAGATATTCAGGGCTATTTCATGGCCGATATCAATATTTCATTCGGGCGTT
>JANMSY010000348.1:0-4229 GCA_031389865.1 Anaerolineales bacterium
CAGCATAACCCGTCATTGCGAGGGTTCTTTGCGAAGCAATCTCATATTTTCGAGCAATTTTCCGTCTGAGGAGTAAGATTGCTTCGTCGGGAAAGGCACCCTCCTCGCAATGACGGTAAAACCTGTGATTTACTGAAATTGCTTGATCCATCAGAAATCGCGGTGATGCTGGACGGGATTTGGCAGTGCCTGCTGACAGTTATCATGGCAAATCGCAGGGAACCAAGCCTGTTTCACCAAATCCGCCTTACAAATCGAATATAATCTTTTCCGTCATGCTGACAAGATTATTTCAACAATCATCAGTCCCCAACGAATATCGCTCGAACTTTCTCCATCTTTATCTGGATATTGGATGGTTCGGCGTGCTCAGCGGCTCCGCGATCAACTTTCTTAATATTTATGCTACGCGCATTGGGGCGACTGGACTCCAAATCGGCATGATCGGCGCGATGTCTGCCATTGTGAATCTCTTTCTTGCCATTCCGGCCGCAAACTGGCTCCAAACGCAAAACACCGGGAGGGCAATATTCTGGTCATCTGTTTTTTACCGCGTCGGATTTCTCGCATTCATTTTCCTGCCCTGGCTCTCGAATGCCTCCGGGCAGATCTGGGCGATCATTTTCATCACCTTTTTGATGGCAATCCCACTTACGCCGCTCGGTGTGGGCTTCAACGCACTCTTTGCAGAATCAGTTCCCCCTGAATACCGCGCGCATGTGGCTGCGATCCGCAACGTCATGCTCTCCATTACCTTCATGATCACTTCCCTGATCAGCGGTTACATTCTCGAACGAGCCACTTTCCCGGTCGGCTATCAAATCGTTTTTGGGATCGGTGCACTGGGTGCGGCGATGAGCAGCTACCACTTGTTTTTCGTCAGACCTCTGAAAACGGATTCTCCGACACCTCCGCTCCGCGACCAGCCTGCGCCTGATCCCGTTATCCTGCGGCCATATTCCCGCATCCTTTCCACCACCCTGCGGCTCGATATTTGGAATACCCGATTTCGAAATGTATTGATCGCATTGTTTGCCTTCCACTTTACACAGTTTCTCGCCATCCCTCTCTTCCCGCTCTATAACGTGCGCATACTTGAACTCAGCGATGACCACATCGGGATTGGCACTGCCCTTTTCTATCTGACGGTGCTGCTCGGTTCCACACAATTGCGAAAGTACGCGCATCGGGTTGGCAATAAAAAACTGACCGGCTGGAGCGTTTCAGCACTTGCCCTCTATCCCCTCATGCTGGCCTTTTCCACGGAAGTATGGCATTTCTACGGGTTATCCCTGATCGGTGGGCTAACCTTTTCCATGGTATCAGGATCATACGCCAATTACATGCTTGAACACATCCCCGCTCATGACCGACCTCCTCATCTGGCCTGGTACAACATTATCCTCAATACAGCTGTGTTGATCGGCTCGCTGGGCGGCTCAGCACTTGCAGACGTCATGGGGCTTTCCGCGGCGCTGATCCTTTTTGCAGCGTTACGTTTCCTGGCCGGGCTGGCAATCCTCAAATGGGGATAGGGCAATTTACGATTATTGATTGTGGTAATATAAAAATATGTCTGAAAACGTCAAAGTTGTAGCAACCAATCGCAAGGCAAGTTTTGAATATTTTTTGTTGGAAAAATTTGAGGCGGGTCTGGAACTGCAGGGAAGCGAGATCAAGTCCATCCGCGCCGGGCAGATCAGCATTCAGGAATCCTTTGTGGATATTGAGAACGGCGAACAGGCCTGGCTCATGGAGGCCCACATCGCTCCCTATGAACAAGCCAGCCGCTTCAACCATGAACCCCGCCGCAAGAGACGGTTGCTCCTGCACAAAAAACAGATCCGTGAACTTTGGAACAACGTCCGCATCAAAGGCATGACCGTGGTGCCGACCCGCGTCTACCTCAAGGATGGGCGCGCCAAGATCGAGATCGCACTCGCAAAAGGCAAGAAGGCGTACGACAAACGCGCCACGATCGCCAAACGTGATGAAGCACGGAGTGCGGAGCGCGAAACTCGCGTGAGATAACACCCGTCACAGTCCTTCATCGTCCAACCGCAAATCGAGGGAACGCTGCGCTGAACAAACAAGGATCGAATATGCAACCATCAACCATTGGCGGAATTAACAAATTACCTGAAAATGAAAAACGTGCCATCTACGCCCGTTATATCCCCAAGGAACTCATCGAAAAATTCAATCTCCCCGAGCTAACGAACAGCCACGAGCTGCTTCAATTCCGGTATGCATCTGGTGCAAGTGACGTGGAAATGAGGCTCTATCACCAGGCAGGGTTCCCAGATCCGATCCTGTATGCGCATCTCACCGACACCATGAATGGACAGATCCATGTGCTGCTTTACATTTTGAATGATCCCGCTTCGCCGCGCTTCGATGTGGACCGAATGCCCGACGGCTCAGCGACCCGCTTTGGCACGCTGAAACGCAACCTCGATGCGGAACTGGCAGCCATGCATGAGAAGCTCTCCCCCGGGCAGGTGCGGCATGGTCTGAGGTTATTGCATCCAGCCACGGTGGCGTTTGAGCAGTTCATTACCAGCCTGGGGCACGAAATGTATTTTGTGGAACCCCTGTACTACCACAACGCCGTCATCTTTGAGCGCTATGGGTTCGCCTACCAGGTGGGGAAACGCCGAATGGACAGTATCCAGGCCGGGTTCCAGGAGGGAGGCGAATTGAGTCAAAGGCTGGATCATCCGAATCCGTTCCGTACAGCCAGCGCCGCTACCAGCATCCGCTTAAGGTCGTGGGCCATTCATGACGGGATTTTGGGGGAGCCTTTTACAAACGTCACCATGTACAAACGTGTGGGGAAATCAGCAGGAATTAACACCACCCCGGGCTGCAAATGGTAGTTGAGTTGCGAAATCTCCTCTCTGGGGTGACTGCTGAGTGTGTGAATGATGGGGGTTTTTTATACTTCAATGAATCAGTCTTGTAATACGGGGTGCAATCCTGGGATTCAAATATTGATCATCAAGAATCAGCACGGCGAGTTCCTATGCTCCAGCCAGGGTTTCACCGAGCGACAGGCTTGGGCTGTCTCATTTCCTGACTGGGAGGGATTATGTTAATAGAAAGATCCTCATAACCATGAATAAGCGGCGCGCTCTCAGAGTATGATTGCTTCAATGAAGAATCTCAAAACTGACGTTGTTGAGTCCGTTCAAGCTGAATCACGCTCTTCGGGGTTTGAAGCTCTGTTCATTGAGCATTGGGCCCATGTGTACCGCCTGCTCTACCGCCTGGTAGGCGACCCATCAGAGGCCGAAGATTTAGCGTTGGAGACCTTTTTTCGTTTGCATCAACGCTATCCCCTTCCAGAGAATGACTTCAACCTGGGCGGTTGGCTGCACCGGGTCGCAACCAACCTTGGGCTGCACTCCATCCGCGGTTGGAAACGCCGTGAACGCTACGAGATGACCGCCGGGAAATATGCGCTTGAAGAAGCTCCGCAAGCCGACCCGGCGCAGATTCTGGCCCAGTCAGACGAGCGTCACCTGGTACGTCTGGCCCTGGCCCGCATGAATGAGCGGCAATCACAGCTCCTGGTGATGCGCTATTCCGGCATGTCGTACAAGGATATCGCGAGTGCACTCAAACTCGCTCCAGCCTCCATTGGACCGCTCCTGGTACGGGCTGAACGTGAATTTGGAAAACACTACCGTGCGCTGGCACAGGAGGAATGATGACAAAACATCTGATTGATGGTGAGTTACGTGCCGCTCTGGATGAAGAACTGGACGGCACCCCATTGCAACATCTGGAGTCCTGCCCGCACTGCCAGTCACGTAGACAACAGTTGCAGGAGGAGGGCCAACAGGCTGCCCGTTTACTCGCATTCCTGACCCCCGCTGAGGAACCTGTTCCCCTGGCTCAGAAGGCATGGGGTCATTTCTCTCAAAAACTATTGATTAAAAAGGAGACTTCCATGTTCAAAAAGTTATTTGCATTCCCTGTCCTGCGCTTCGGGAGCGTTGCGCTTCTGATCCTGGCACTGGTACTGGCTTTTCCCGGCACACGTGCCATGGCGGGTGAATTACTCAATCTGTTCCGCGTGCAGCAAGTCACTGTCATCCCAGTGGACTTTACCGGTTTGGAACAATTGACGGGCGATGGCGCCCTTGGCAACCAGTTCACAGAATTGATCTCGGACTCCGTTGACATGCAACAGGAGCCAGGCGAGCCCGTGCAGGCTGCCAGTG
>JANMSY010000362.1:0-4133 GCA_031389865.1 Anaerolineales bacterium
CGTGGAAGCGCCAGCCGGTGTGACCATCCGTCAGGCCGGCAGCGGAGATAATCCGTATCTTGGGAGTCTCTCGAATGTGATCTTCCGAGCGTTGGGAGAAGCGGCGCACTGGCACCCGACCATGCCTGAGGATTGGGACGAGATCCATGAAGGCTGGTCTGGGTTAGCGGATGACAAGGAATGGACGGTCTGGTTGGCACTCGCAGATGAGCAGGCACTTGGCACGGTGGGTTTTCGCCCTGAACTCGAACAGGAAACGCAGATGCTTGCCTCGCCACGGACCATCTACCTGAGTGTTGCAGCGACGAAACCGGAAGCACGCGGACGCGGTATCAGTACTGTCCTTAGCTGGCATGGATTGGAGCAGGCTCGCAAGGAAGGCTTTGATGTTTGCTATACCAACTGGATCAGCCCAAATTTGTTGGCATCCCGTTTTTGGCCGCGCTTTGGCTTTCAAGACGTAGCGTACAGGCTGTCGAAAAGAGTCAGCCCGATGATCGCATGGGCCAGGGATGAATAACTCGACCCCCTCCCTGCCCTCCCCCAAATACGACGAACCCCAGTCGGATTTGGGGGAGGATGTCACGAAGTGACCGGTAGGGGCAGGCAGAAAGGTAAATAGTATGAACACAAAAAACGTATTGGTGCGATACGACAAAGACCTGCGCCTGCGGATCAGTTATCCCGAGGCGCGTAAGGAGATCACGAGAGACGTGGTGCGGATCATTCGCAAAGCGCCTGGCATGAATGTTGTGCCATTTACGTTTGCAAATGAATCCAGGCTGGATAACGTCATTGAAAACGAAGTGGAGTACTTTCTTCCGATGCAGCAGCCGTTCACCTGGAAAGTCTATGACCATGATCCCCTGCCCGGCCTGAAAGATAAACTTGCCTTGCATGGTTTCGCGCTCGATGACGACCCGGCGGACGTAATGATGCTCGATGTAAAGCATGCCCCGGACTCCCTGTTCATGCCTATGAAAGTGGACATCCGCCGCGTCACTGATGTGGCAGGGCTCAAGGATGTCATCCACGTTCTGGATAACGTCTGGGGCGGGCACAACACCTGGGTCAATGACAGGCTCGGTGGGCATCTACAGGTGCCCGGCTATTTGAGCGTGTACGTGGCCTACGTGGCGGACCAGCCTGCGTCCATCGCGTGGACGTATTTCCCGTATGGACAATTCGCCACGCTGTTTGCAGGCTCCACCATCGCCGACTACCGCAAACAGGGGCTGTATACCAGCCTGCTGTCGAAGAGGCTGCAGGAGATCCGCGAACGCGGCTATCGCTATGCGGTGGTGGAAACAGGTTCGATGAGCAAGCCGATCGTGGCAAAGCACGGCTTCCAGCACCTGACCACCGTGCATGACTATGAGTGGAAGGGGAATTAGTTCTCAAGGGATGGGCTGCAACGTCCATCCCTTTTGATTTCTACCTATTTTGGAAGCCGTTGAAATTCTTTGCGCCCCTGTATCATCGAAAAGCAAAGTCGGAGCGCGGTAACAGGATCGCCTTTGACAGGTTCAGTGCATCGCTCCCCCACCTGCAACGCATGTCAATCCGATCTCTTCATGCCTATTCCGATCCTCTTATAGGGTCTCAGGTATTCAACGGTATAGCCGGTGACCAGCCATGCCAGCCCTGCGAACAGGGCGGGCACGAACCATTTTAGAACTGTCATCATGTTACGCTCCTTTGGTTTCCGCACATTAAGTCGTTATAGACATGACGTAGTTCTTCGTCCAGCGTTACAATGCCGCCTTCTTTATCTGAGGAGAAATTTGGTGAATTCTCGAAGCAGAAAATTCCTGTCTTATTACAAACCCTATTTGGGATTATTTTTTGCCGACATGGCATGTGCATTCATTGTATCGGCAACCACACTTCTACTTCCATTGTGCACAAGATACATCACGAAAAATATACTGGAAGGAAATGCACCCAATGCGCTCAACGAGATTTATACGATGGGCGCTGTCATGCTTGCATTGGTTGTCGTCCATACCATGTGCAACATGTTCGTTGACTATCAGGGGCATATGATGGGAGCGTTGATGGAAAGCGATATGCGCAGTGAATTATTTGAGCATTATCAGAAACTGTCGTTCAGCTTTTATGATGAACAAAAAACAGGGCAGTTAATGACGCGGATCACCAGTGACACGTTTGCGCTTTCCGAGTTGTATCATCATGGTCCGGAAGATATTGCCATTTCGATGTTGAACTTTGCTGGGGCGTTCATCATCCTGGTCAATATCAATATCCAGCTTACCGCTATCGTCTTTCTCTTCCTTCCGGTCATGGCCCTTTATGCGTTTTATTTCAATAGGAGAATGAATATTGCGTTGAGAAGAAGCAGGGACCGGATCGGCGATATTAACACCCAGGTGGAAGATACCCTTTCAGGCATCAGAGCGGTAAAGTCATTCACAAACGAAGAAATGGAAGGAAGGAAATTCAACTACGAAAACAGTCGTTTTGTCCACAGCCGAAGGGACGGTTATAAGAGTGAGGCCTACTTTTCTGCAGGATTGATCGGGTTCACACAGCTTATGACCATCGCCGTGATCATCTTTGGCGGCGCCAGAATTGTGAATGCCTCACTGGATCTGAGCGATCTGCTGACATTTCTACTATGTGTGGGTATCCTCATTGAACCCATAAACAGGTTCGCTAATTTCACCAGGCTATATCAGGAAGGGATTACCGGTTTTGACCGTGTTATGGAGGTCCTGGAAGTGGAGCCAGATATCCAGGACGCAGCAGATGCAATTGAGCTCACACACGTTCAGGGAAATGTGGAATTCAAAGCTGTAAGCTTCAAGTATAAGGAAGACCATGAGTATGTCCTAAAGAACATATCTCTGAATATAAAGGCCGGGGAATATGTGGCATTGGTGGGGTCTTCCGGTGTGGGCAAAACAACGCTGTGTTCCTTAATTCCCCGCTTTTATGAGATAAACGAGGGTGAAATACTGCTCGATGGCATGAATATCGGTGAGATTCGCCTGCGCTCCTTAAGAAGGAACATAGGCATCGTCCAGCAGGATGTATATTTGTTTGCCGGGACCGTCGCAGACAACATCCGCTATGGGAAAGTTGATGCAAGCAGGCAGGAGATCGTGGAGGCAGCAAAAAAGGCAAATGCCCATGGTTTTATCATGGCGTTGCCGGATGAGTATGATACGGATATTGGTCAACGCGGCGTCAAACTATCAGGGGGGCAAAAGCAGCGGTTGAGTATTGCGCGCGTGTTCCTGAAAAATCCGCCTGTTATCATATTTGACGAAGCGACCAGCGCCCTGGATAAGGAAAGTGAAAGGGCCGTCCAGGATTCGCTCGAGAAGTTAACCGACAACCGCACAACACTTGTCATCGCGCATCGTTTGTCGACAGTCAGGAACGCCCAACGGATCGTTGTATTAACCGGTAACGGGATTGATGAACAGGGAACACATGATGAGTTAATCGCCCTGGAGGGCAGCTATGCAAATCTATACAATATGCAAGCGAAAATATAAGAGCGGATTCACGGGAACGGCCAGACTCGATGAGTACCCCCAAATACGACAGGAAAACATAGGGTACCTATTCAAAATTTCGTCACGTGACAGTTTCCGCTGGTCGAGTAACTCCGAATGTTCGTAGAGGGGCATATCGAGACCACAAATTGGCAGGAAATCACTGTTGTACCGGTACCCTTTGGTCTCGATATGGCGGAAAAACGCCGCCTACTCGACCAACGGACCACTTTTCAAACAAAGTGTCAGGTGGCTAGTTCAAAATTTCAATGGCGAATAACGTAAGGCCATTTTGCCAGGCATTCAGCTATACTGTCCAGCGGGACAATGGAGTTCGCAGTAGCATCCTTCGCACTGTTAATTCGTTGCATGATCGGCGCCAGCAGCAAGGGATGCTAGAGGAACCTGTACCCATCTTATACAAACCGTATACACATCTGCTTATGTGAGTGAAGTATCGGTAAGAGAGTGTTTCTTAAGTAGATTGGAGCCATGTTAGGTCTCCTTTCAATCCATGTTCAGCCACGAATTTCACGGATTTACACGAATTTTGCCCATCAAACGTCAAACCTTTGTGCTCTTTGTGTCCTTTGTGGTGAGTTAAGAAAC
>JANMSY010000377.1:0-2015 GCA_031389865.1 Anaerolineales bacterium
GGCCACACACCCGCGGCTTTTAGTTTCTTCAACACCTGCCTGTTATAGGGGAGTGCGAACCAATCCGCAACCGACTCGGCGACGCTTGGACCAATGCCATCGATCTGCTGCAAGTCCTCGGCGCTGGCTTTGGATATCGCATCCAGGTCTGTGAAGTGACGTGCCAGGTCCAGCGCGCTGACCTCCCCCACACCGCGGACTCCCAGGGCGGTGATCAACCGCGCCAGCGAACGAGTCCTGGATATCTCAATGGAAGTGAGCAAGTTGTCCGCGACCTTGCCAGGTGGTTCCTTCTCCGTCTTTCTTTCCTTCTTCGTAATCGCATCCAGGATGTCTGCACGCTTCAACCGATAAATATCGGCAACATCCTTGACCTTGCCGGTTTCAATCAGCTTTTGCACGATCCTGATCCCCATGCCCACAATATCCATGGCGCCGCGCGAGACAAAGTGCTCCACATTGCGTATCAACTGTGCAGGGCATGCAATATTGACACAATACCAGGCCACTTCATCTTCCAAATGTTCAACAGGCTGTCCGCATGCGGGGCAAACCTGCGGCGGCTTATACTTTTTCTCCCTGCCTGTACGCGCGTCCACAACGGGACCGATCACATACGGGATGACCTCCCCTGCCCGCTTGACCAGCACACGGTCACCGACACGGATATCCTTCTCGGCGATGTAATCAAAATTATGCAGTGTAGCCCGCTCTACAACCACGCCACCAATCTCAACCGGTTCGAGCACTGCATTGGGGATCAACATGCCTGTGCGACCCACATTGACACGTATATCCTGCATCGTTGTTGTCACTTCACGGGCAGGGAATTTAAAGGCGATCGCACCACGCGGGTCTTTGCCAACAAACCCAAGATCGGCGGCAAGCTTTAGATCATCGATCTTGATGACCATGCCATCCGCTTCGTAAGGCAATTCATCGCGGCGCTTGTCCCAGGTTTCAGTATAGCCAATGGCATCTTCAATATCATCAAAACGTTTCGCAATATCTGTCACAGGGAAGCCAAGCGCTTTGAGATATTCCAACACGTCCCACTGGGACGTGGGAACCTTGCCGCCTTCATGGTGAATGATCTGATAGACCAGCAGCGTCAACGGGCGCGACGCCGTGAGTGCAGGGTCAAGCTGACGCAACGAACCCGCGGCCGTATTGCGCGGGTTTAGATACGTGCGGGAGCCCGCTTCTTCCAGCCTGCGGTTCAACTCTTCGAATTCCCTGACGGGCATGAACGCTTCGCCTCGCACGACCAGATAAGCCGGAACCCTCACCCCTTCCCGACTCCCAGCAGGAGAGGGATCGGATTCCACGGGCACGCGCAGCGGAATGCTGCGCACCGTCCGCAGGTTGGCGGTGATGTCTTCGCCAATTTCCCCGTTGCCGCGCGTGGCTCCCTGGACAAACACGCCATCGCGGTAATGCAGCACAATGGACAAACCGTCAATTTTTGGCTCGACGACGAACTTTGCCCGTTCCACGCGATCATCCTTGCCACGGACGCGCTCGAACCAGCCGCGGGCATCCTCCGCACCGAAGGCATTCGCAAGCGAGAGGATCGGCGCGGGGTGACGGACCTTGTCGAAACGGTCGGCAGGCCTGGCCCCGGCGCGCAGCGTTGGCGAGTCGGGCGTGATCCAATCGGGATGCTCGGCTTCGATCTGCTTGAGTTCGTTGAGCAGCTTGTCGAATTCCAGGTCACTGATAATGGGCGCATCCAGGACGTGGTAACGGTAATTGTGAGAATGGATCTGCTCTTTTAATTGTTCGTATCGTGAACGGAGTGAGGTTGTGTTCATGCCCGAATTATAGCCGAATCAAATGATCAAGTTAAACCATCCGATTCATCCTATGTCATGTCAACAAGAGATGGCAAATGATTTTTGGATGGGCCTCCCATAGGGTGTGGTCTAAAGTTTTGGTGGAGAAGGTCGTTGGAAGAGAGCCTTGCCATGCTTGAAATTGCGCCAGGGATTGGTCTTGGGCGTAGGGGGAGGCGG
>JANMSY010000378.1:0-9738 GCA_031389865.1 Anaerolineales bacterium
GGATCTCGATATGGATGCGGTGCTTAACGCCGCGGCGGAATCCGGTGTGGCGATGGAGATCAATGCCCATCCGTCCCGCCTCGACCTGGACGATGTATATGCCCGCCGTGCCAAGGACCTGGGAATCCCCATCAGCATCAACACCGATGCTCACTCCGAAGGTGACTTCGATATGCTGCCTTTCGGCGTGGCAACCGCGCGGCGGGCCTGGCTGGAGGCCGGGGATGTGATCAATTGCTGGAGTACAAAAAAGCTGTTGGATTGGTTGAAAAAACGAGGAAAATGACCGCCTGTGAAGGTCCAGGATTTTCCCGTTTCGCCCGTAAGCCGTCCATTTCACCTCTGCTATAATCCTTCATATGATTCTAGTCACCGGCGCAACAGGATTCATCGGCCGCGCCCTCGTTCGTCATCTCTCCCAAACTGGACAACAAGTGCGTGTGCTTCTCCGTCCTTCACCGAACTCCCCGCGTATTCCAAAGGGTGTGCCGGTGGAAGTGGCAGTCGTCAGCTTGAGCGACGAACGCGGTGTCCGTGCAGCCTTGCGCGGCGTGGACCACATCTATCATCTTGCCAGTGCCAGCTCACAGGGACGGCGCGGCAACCTGCTCACTACCGACATCGAAGGCACACGCACGCTCGCCCTGGCTGCAAAAGATGCAGGCATCGAGCGGCTCATCTTCCTCAGCCATATTGGAGCAGACCGCGCTTCCGCGTTCCCCATCCAAAAAGCGAAAGGAATTGCCGAGGAGCACATTCGGCGGAGCGGTGTTCCATATACAATTATTCGTTCTTCCGTTGTCTTCGGTCCTGAGGATAACTTCACGAATAATCTTGCAGGTTTTATGCGCAGGGTTCCCTTTTTCTTTCCCATTCCGAGTGATGGCAGGACCCTGCTTCAGCCGTTATGGGTCGAGGATCTCGTGACCTGTCTGGTCTGGGCATTGGAGAATCCTGAAACGATCGATCAGACCTATGAGATTGGCGGCGGCGAATATTTTACTTTGCGTCAGGTGCTTGAAGCGCTGATGGACATCACTCATAGACGTCGCCTGTTAATCCCTCTCCCAACTCCCTACATGCGTGCCCTGTTTGTCATGCTTGATTCGTTCGTGCGAGACTTTAACACCTCCACGTATTGGCTGGATTATGTTTCTGTCAACCGAACATGCCCCGTGGATAACCTGCCTCGTAC
Organism: Anaerolineales bacterium; assembly: GCA_031389865.1. GTDB lineage: Bacteria > Chloroflexota > Anaerolineae > Anaerolineales > Villigracilaceae > Defluviilinea. Next base: position 1,196 of record JANMSY010000378.1, read on the forward strand.
CTTTGGCTTAATGCCCGCCCGTTTTGCCTATCGTTTGGATTACCTGGCGCACAAACCGTGGTATTCCAATATTGTCGAAAGAGTCCAAAAGACCTTTCGCCCCACACGCTAGTCTATGTCTGTTCCCGTTATAAAAATATTTGAGTCTGCCGATGAGATGACCGCCGTGGAAGAACTGCAGCGCGCGGTCTGGCCCGGCAGTGAAACAGATGTCGTCCCTGCGCACATGTTGATCACCGCCGTCCATAATGGCGGTCTGGTCGCTGGCGCCTACGCGGACGACAAACTCATCGGCTTTGTGTTCGGTTTCCCCGGCATCGAATTTACACCCGATGGCCCGCGCCCGAAACACTGCTCGCATATGATGGGCATCCACCCGCAGCACCGCGATTCAGGCGTCGGCTTCGCACTGAAGCGTGCGCAATGGCAGATGGTGCGTCATCAGGGCCTGGATCACATTACATGGACGTATGACCCCCTGCTCAGTCGCAACGCATATCTCAACATCACAAAACTGGGCGCGGTCTGCAACACATACCGCCGCTCCGAATATGGCGATATGCGCGATGGACTCAACGCCGGCCTGCCCTCCGACCGGTTCCAGATCGATTGGTGGATCAACACCCGCCGCGTCGAGAGAAGGCTGAGCAAGCGACCCCGCCACCCATTGAAACTGGACCACTTCTCGAAAGCGGACCTTGAGCCACTCTACACAGCTCATGCCCAAGCCGGAGGCTGGTCCCGTCCCCCCGAACATTTCTCTCCACTGACGGGGAAACTCGCTCTTGCTGAAATCCCATCCGATTTTGGTGCGCTAAAAGATGCGGATTTCGCGCTGGCACGTGATTGGCGCTTCTTCTCGCGGGAGGTTTTTGAAACTGCCTTTGCAGATGGCTACATCGTTACTGATTTTATTTTTGAGAATGAGCGCAGTTTTTATGTCCTGGCACATGGCGATAGCACGCTGGAGCACTAGCTTTTCGCGCTGCATGGGCAGGGCCTGTACCTTGCGCTTCATCAACTGATCTCTGAACACAAACAAATACGCCGCAGATGCGGCGTATTTGTTTGTTGGATTTTGCTTGAGGCGGTCGATCATGCTTGTTGAGACTGCTTCACCTACGTACTGAATTATTTTCACTACGATCCTGGGCGTTCATGCCAACAGGATGATACGTTGGTTCATTATAGGATGGCCGTGAAACGGTGGGTGCGGGTTTCGGCGCGGGCCGCGGATAGGACGCATTTGGGGTGCGGAACAGTTCACTGTCGGAACGGTAGGAGGGTTTGTACTGTGACGCTCTATTATCGGCCATCGTGAAGATCCGTTCTCCAGCGATGGAGAGGGTGTTGATTAACAGCACGCGGATCAGAAGGACCATTGCGGCGACAAAGATCGGGACGATCCGTATCATCGTTTCCTGGCCAAGCAGAACTCCACCCTGAGCGGTATGCTGAAGCATTGCCACCGACACTCCCCACCAGGTGAGGCTGGCGTTGAAAGCTGCAGCGAGGAACCACGCACCAAACAGATACCAGACCTCCGCAGGTTCATCACGTCCCTGTTCAGGGGTGAAGATGCGGGCAATACCGGCAAAGTCGATGCCGCAGAAGGCAAAGGCCAGCATGGTGGCCCAGCGGACTGGACCAAAGGAGAGGTCTCCCAAAATATCCCCGAGTGCGAACACCGTGCTGGAATAGTTGAACACCTCGAATGCCAATAGCGCAATCAGGATAATCCCGCCGAAGATCGTACCACGCTGCAGGGAATTACCTTTAAGGAAGGGGAAAAGCCTACTTGATGTTGAGCGGTTCATGGGAGCCTCCTGTGACATCACGTCACTGAATATGCAGTTGACAACGTTTCATATAATATAGAACATATGTTCTAAAAAGTCAATAGGCAATTTCAAAATGGGTGTGGTTCAAAAATTCGGGGGAAGAAACCCGTCCACGAATTTTGCACGAATAAACGAATAGGGTACCGTGCATTCGGGCATTCGTGATCTTATTCGTGGACGGTGACCCCAGTTTTTCCGAAAAAATGAACCACACCCTTTCAAAACGGGTTATAAAAGGATTTTCCACCCCTGAATGTATGCCTGGTTGCCCCCTGTTGTGGAGCACCTTGTACAAGGCGTTCGCATTACGTCGATTATTCTTCCAGCAGTGCTTTATGGACGGCATCCAGCGTCTGCAGCGCAGTCAGATTGCGCCAGGGCCAGGCACTCTTCATGCGCGAAGGATCATCAAAAAAGTTGCGTGCAAACGTCAAGTGGAAGCCATCGGTGGTCAGCCCATGGTCAGGCAACGGCTGGACAGCCGCCCAGAAGTTCCACAAGGGGATTTCGTACTCGTATGCGATCTGTGCAACGGTCGCGTTGATGGCATGGTCACCTTCGAGGTTGTCGGCCTTGGTGGCGATGATCGGCAGTGCGCCTGTTTCAATGATACGATCCAGCACACGCCGCATGTACTTGTCATATTCCTCGGCAGGCTTGTCCGACCACCAGGTCTCCATGCTGACGATCACCACAGATGGATTCCACGTCCGCAATTCGCAATCGAGCGGGGATTCATTCGGGTTGCAGGATTTTGGATCGGAGCGCAATGGCGAGATCACCGCCGCAGCATTGAATCCGCCTTTCACCGCCAGGCTGACCCGCGCGAACGATCCCTGGTAGTGATCAATGGTGGGCTGCAGATAGGCATACTCATCACCCAGGCTGTACTCCCCAGCTTTATCAAATGTTGAAAGAAAATAGGATGAGACGTTCTGGCAATCACCGATGATGGAGAAGTGAGCTGGGTCGGTTCCCAGCATCAAACCATATTCATGGATCTGACGCGCCCGGTCGCTTACACCCGTCGGCACAACCGGCATTTCCATCCACGCACCATTGGGGAGTGGCTCTTTGCGGACAGGCGTCCCTGGCGGTGCGGATGTAGCCGTAAGCGTTGCGGGAAGGTCAACCGCCTGTATAAGCGGATTCTTTACCGGCTGGGTGGAAAGAGGTTCCTCGGTCACAAAAGTATCGGCTTGCGTTCGCACTTGTCCCGATGAGCAGGCGGTGAGAAGTATGGCAACCATTAAGAGAAGAAATATTTTCTGTTTCATAGTCCTTGTTATTTGCAGAGGTTTGGAATTTCCTGTGCGACCTGTACAGCAAGAAGAGATTCACCATAAGGCGTCATGTGTACGCCGCTGTTTGTAAATTCCTGCATGGGAACCAGGTTCCATGTATCCAGATAATTCCAGTTATTTTGCGCGGCGCGTTCGGCAAGTAATTTGCGATACTCATCATACGCCCAGCGCGGGTAAAAGAAATTATAGCGGATATCGCTGTTCAGGCCGTTACTGATCAAAATGGGCTCATTGATCAGCAGGGTAGGCACATTTGCAGCGGACATCCCCGCATCCAGGATATCGAACGAGAGGTTGTCACGCAGGGAGACCGGTGTGAGATCATAAAACTCATCATCGGCGTCCAGATCGATCTGCGCACGCTCGTAGTCTTTGGGATAGAACTGATCGATCCCTGTGGCCGCCCATAACAGGCCGTCCATTTGCAGGCGGAAAAGGTCGGCAACTTCACGCCTTCGGCTCACGAGCGTCTGATCCCGGTTCGAGGCCCGCATCAACTCCGGATCATTCGGGTCCAGGTTCAGGTTGTACGCTGCAATAAGTTCACGAATACGGTCAGGGTTGTTTGCCACGAGTGGTGCACCAAACTGCTTGACTTTCGGGAGCGACTCGAGCGTTGTGAGCCAGATCACCATATCGGGCTGGTATTGCAGAGCCTGATCGAGAAGGAGCAATTCCTGGGCAAGCGAGATGTAAGGGTATCCCAGATTATAGACTCGCACGTCTCTGCCACAGGCAGTGATGGCACTTGCATTTAGTTGCCCGGCCAGAGTTTGCTCCGGGGTGAGCAGTGTACCCCACACAGATGAGTCGCCAATGAGCAGGACGCGATACTCATCAGCACCTTTCTCAGTTCCACTGATGATATGCGATGCAAACATCGCGTCCAGATCAAAGATGCTGCGGTTGTAGGCCTGGCGTGCCTCACCAAACGGGAATCGTTCCCGCCCGGGGAAAACGGAGTTGTATAAAGATAATTTCCCAAGAGGAACATCATTCAGAAGGATGAACACAAAGTTGAATAACAGGAACAATACTGTTGCCTTGAAAAGAACTCCAAAGAGGCGAATGCGTGGTTTGTTTTGCATACGAAAAGCTTCAGGCGGCTAGAGAAAATTAAATAACTTCTCGAATACCTGCCACGAGAGGGATGGACTGCTCAACGCAAAGAAGACCCATCCCAGCACGACGAAGTGGAAGGTGAGCAATACTCCACCGATCTGCAAAGCGCGTTGCATACGCGGATTATTTGTGTTGAAACGGGTCTTTGCAAAGTCACTCCAGCGGTTTTGGAGGAAGAGACCAAGCCCGTGCCACAGGCCCCAAAAGATGAAGTTGATTGTCACTCCGTGCCATAAGCCGATGATCAGCATCGTGGCAATCTGGCCGATAAGAATCATCATCCACGCGGGGATGGATTTGTGGCCGCGCAGCCAGCGGTTGAAGGGATTGAAGAAGTAGGAACGGATCCATTGGGTCAACGTCATATGCCAGCTGTTCCAAAATTGGGTCAGGCTTGGTTTTGTATACGGCGCGGCAAAGTTCTCAGGAAGTTTGATGCCAGCGAGACGAGCCATCCCAATGGCAATGTCTGTGTAGCCGCTGAAGTCGAAGTAGATCTGAAAAGCATACGCGTAGACGATGATCCACATCCAGCCTGTGGTGCGGACTTGTTCAGCGAGCGCATCGTTGAGTGCGATCAATGCCAGTGTATCTGCGATGACGAATTTCTTGAAGAGTCCGATTGCAAGTCGCTGACCTGCGACTAAAGTCTCCTCTTGATTGAGTGCAAAGTCTTTCCGTAGATCCTGTGCAAAGCGCTCAGCGCGATCAATGGGACCTGCGGCAAGTGTGGGAAAAAATACGACATACGTCCCGAACTCTGCCAGTGTGAGATCAGGCAATCGCCCCATTTGTTTGTCGCGCAGCACATGGATGAGGCGAAAGGCAATGTATGAAAAGCCCAACCAGCGCAGGTCTGTCGCTAACGCGCTTTCGATGGGACGATTTGTGAGCGTTCGAAAGAAAATACTGCCCTGCAGGGAGAGTGACGGTGTCTTGAGAATAACAAGCAGGGTGATCAACACTGCGAGTACGACAGCTAAAATCAATACGGCGCGGCGCGAAATCCATGTAATGGATGCGATCCCAACCGCGATGAGGGTGGCAAAAGCAACAAAAAGTATAAAGCGTGGGGGTGTTGTTACAGAAAGCGAATCGGGTAGAAAGTATCGTGAGAGATCAACGAGAGATGCAACAGCAGCAATGATGAACAGAGCGATCAGGTTGGAACGCGCCCGCCACGCACCCGGTCGCGATGTGATGAACCATATCAGAATGACCAATACAAGAGTAAACGACGGCAGCCAGAAATCAAAGGAGCGTAACGGGATGGCAGGCTGAAGCCAGTAAACCGCGAATACGCTGATGGCAAGCAGCAGATAGGTTCGCCAGGCACCCCGCGTCAGTGTGCCGACCAGCAATGCGGCGGAGATGGAAGCGCCGATCTCGATGAGTCCCATCTAGAAGCCCTGATAGATCCATACTGGACTGCTGTCCGTTGTAAAAACGATCAACGCGCTGGCAATGATAAAAAGCACGAATGCCCAGATGTTCTCCGGTGTTGCGACGGCTCGCCACCAATTGTTTAGCGTGTCCCGCATACCAGCCAATCCCCGCCTTCCTGAACGACCTGATACGTCCGCACAGAGAGGTCGAGTTCCTGATCTTCATTGTTGTAGCTGGCGATGATACTGCCGTTGCAGAGCACAAGGGCTGTGTCACCGTCGGTGCCTGTCTGTTCGCAGGCTACACTCTCAAGCCGCGCCGTGACCGCTTGAAATGAGTCGAGTTCAATGAGCGCATCCTCCTCCCAGGCTCCGCACACCAATGTGGGCAGGCGATCTGCATCCTTTGCCACCAATGTGTTGAGATACTCTTCAACAGCCTTTGCAGGTGCATCCGTGTTGGATGAAGAACATGCCGCAAGCAGAAGACTGGCAGCCACCGTCAGGATAAGTGTTAATAAAACGTTGCGCATAAAGCCTCCAGGGGTAATTCGGACTGGGATTATAAATGAAGATTTACCCGCGCACAAAATAAATAATGGAAATGATCACGCCGATGGTGACCACGGTCCAGCGCAGCGTGGATGGTTTGATGCGCCCCGCCAACCGACCGCCCAATGTCCCGCCGATCAACGCGCCGACTGCCATGACCAGAGCAGCAGACCAAACCACCTGACCTGAAAAGAGGAAGAAGATGGCTGCGGCAACATTGACGCTAAAGGCGACCGCCTGCTTCAACGCGTTGAGACGTGTCATCGAATCTTCGAGCGTTAATCCCAATGCGGATAGAACGATCACGCTCAAGCCTGCACCGAAATAGCCGCCATAGATCGATGCCAGCCCGACAGGTAACCAGCTCAATTTTTCGAGCCTGGCGCCATGACCCTCTCCCATGCGGCGAACCAGCCACGCACGGACAGGATCCTGCACGGCGAGCAATCCTGATGCAAGCAAAATGAGATAGGGAACCAATTCTCTGAATAGCTTTTCGCCCGTTTGCAAAAGAAGAAATCCACCTATAACGCCGCCCACAATACTGGCAGGCACGATCAGCCATAACCGCTGCGTTTGCGTTTTGAGATCATTCCACTGTGCAAGCGTGCCGCCGAAATAACCGGGACAAAGCGCCACCGTGTTGGTCACATTCGAGGCGACAGCCGGGATACCTAAAAAGGTAAGTATCGGAAATGTGATAAGCGTCCCGCCGCCCGCAAGTGCGTTGACCGCTCCCGCGGCAAGTGCGGCAAGTGCGGCGAACAGGTAATCGAGTCCGTTGAGCATGATGTGATGAAATTCCTTTGTTAGATTTTCTACCTCGAGGGCAAAGCTACCCTCCCAGAACGAGCTTTTCAACAAGAGTTTTTTCCAACTCGAAATAGATGTGATCCAAACTTTCCGCTAGATTCGGAAGTGCACCAAATCTTTTATCATGCAGTCGATACGTCTTAATTCTGTCTTCCTGCTCTATATTTTCAAATATTGATATCAGAAGCAATCTAATTTTTTCTGCTATAACCCCACTTTTCTCAAATAATTCTCCATGTTGTTTTTCAAGAAGTCGCTCATTATTGGCTTCCACCAAACCCCAGAGGGAATTTTCATCAAGTTGACATCGAATATGTTCGACATAAGTTTCGAGTGTTTTGATAATTAGTGAAAGGAAAGTTTCATTTTCAGACCACACTCCTCTCGCAAACTTTGCATAAGATACAGATTGTTGAGCACAACGTATGGCCTCCACTAGCATGCTATGCTCACTAACTATCCTTTCCTTATGACTTTCGAAGTAATTGTTCTTTTGAGACTGAACTTCGTACAGACGGATACCTAAAGAATGGGTGGAAAGTTGATAGGCCGCATATAAAAATGCGAAACTCATTCTAAGGTCTAGAATGATTTCGTTGAACATCTGTTTTTGTGGGGGCAATATATTCATCTGATTTGTACTGTGCCATTTCTAGTAAAGTATGATTTGCGAACGATGAAGTTGCTGTCTAGGATGTTGGATGATCTATAGCTTTTCTTCGAGCTGGAATGAATTTTGCCTTATTTTGTCAATCTGGATAATGAACTGCTTGAGCCCATCATTATAATTACCATAGACATCATATATTGCTTGGAGCATTTCTTGAGGATTATCAATGTTTTTCGCTCTGAGCACCTTTTGCTCGTAAAGGAATTGATAATGATGTGCCATATTTTGCCATGCTTGCTCCATTTTGTTCCATGATGACTCTAAGTCATGGTAGGAGGTGCTGAGCGCGCCGATTAAAGGACCATGCTGAAAGACGCTTTTGTCAATGTGTTTTTGCCAATAGGCAAATTCGAAAATTTGATTATCCGTGTCGTCATTTGGATCAGCGTTTACTAAAAAAATTGCGTGATTGCGAAATTGATGAAAGTCTTGGGTCATCGCTGAAATGAATTGCTCAGCCTGGTCCCATCTGCGCTGCCGAACAGATAGTTGGTAATCACGCTCGCGATCTTGGATTTGCCAGTTCCTCTGTATCAACTCGAGTTCTTTCTGGTGCTCATGCTGCTTATTCGATTGGAAGATCGAAACGATATAGCCTGCTAATGTGCCGACAACTGCAATGGCTGCAATCCAGAGTGATTCGGGCATGAGAACCTCTTAGCTTCAACCTGCTCAGGAATTTAATATACGTAGAACGCTACTAACCATACAGTTATGCTTCAGATTGGGCAGAAATTTCAAAAATCTTTCTCAGCATGGGTGTGGTCTAAAGTTTTGGTGGAGAAGGTCGTTGGAAGAGAGCCTTGCCATGCTTGAAATTGCGCCAGGGATTGGTCTTGGGCGTAGGGGGAGGCGG
>JANMSY010000388.1:0-3573 GCA_031389865.1 Anaerolineales bacterium
CACCCAGACCGCTTTCGAGACCCGCCTGTGCATCCACGACCTTTGCATCGCTGGCTCCAAGATAGGTGTGCGTGGGAAGGCCGAGCGATTTGCCGACCTGTGCATAGGAGGAATCGATCATCGCCGTTTCCACTGCGCCCATCGGTGTGCCGCCTTTGCGCATGTCGAAGATGGCAGGCGCGCCACCCCAAACAATAGGTGAGCCGGGACCCGCAAGTTGATGAATGGTAATGCCCGCGAGACATTCCGCGGCGTGTTGTGTGATCGCGCCCACTAATGTGACAGGAGCCGCCGCGCCCGCCAGGGGCATGGATACAATTTCCGCAGGGACACCTGCGCGCGCCAACGTCATTAAGTTGCCTGAGCCAAAGCTGCTCCAGATGAGCGGGGGAGAGGGGCAAACATCGAAGATGGCACGCGGTTTCTCGCGCAGTGCATCCCTGCCGCCTGCGAAGATTGCCAGCATCTCGATCATTTCATGGACGGTCTTGTTTGTGAATGCGCCCGTGACAATGGGCTTCCTGGAATACAACATGACAAGATACAGGCGGTAGAGATCCTGAATATCCTTCCTGACCTCCGTACAAACTACTGCCGTGGACTGCGCATCGTATTGCGGGATTTGTTCCGTGACCTTCAGCAAGCGGATCAGATCCGGGGTCTGAGCGTCCTTATGCTCCAGGGTGTCAGGATCCAGGATCGTAATGCCAGACGAACCCGGGTCAAAGTGGACCGCATCGCCTCCATACTGGACCTTTGGGTTGCCCTCGTAATCATAGAGATAAAACTGGCGGGGAACTGTTTCCAATGCCTTGTGAACGAGGGACTCGGGAATCTGAACGACGAGCGTCGCTTCATTGACTTTTGCGCCCGCAGAGGCCAGCATCTCGCGCGCCTCCTCATTCTGGACTTTTATGCCGGGCTTCAACAGTAACTGATACGCCTCATCGAGAACTCGCGCGAGCAATTCGTCTGACAGGAGAGTAAGTTTCGGCTGCATGATGATACACCTCTAATCCTTTCCTTTGGCAAATATCTCACTGGAGCAAGTGAGGGGATGAAAAAAAGGACTTTCGTTCCACGCACAAATTTTATTTTGTGTGACCAGCATTCTCCCCTACTGGCTCAAACGAAAGTCCTTCCCTGCGTTACTTTTCAACCGACTTGATGATCCTGTCCATCTCGGCGCTGATCCTGGGATCAAGCGATTCGGGTTGGTGTTCCATCATGATCTTGCGGGCTTTGGCTGTAGCCCAATCACGCGCATCATCCTTCTTCTCTTCCCATTCACTGTATGGACGCCGGTCCATCAGCTTCGGCATAAAGAGTTCACGCATATGTTTGCGAGTATGCTTTTGAGCGAGATAGTGCCCGCCGGGTCCCACATTCGCAATGGTATCCAGCGCAAGTGTTTCCTCGTTCACTTCGATGCCCTGCATCATTTTATGAATGATCGAGAAGATCTCACAATCCATCATCATCTCGGCATACGACCAGATGCGGCTGCCGTGCAGGAACCCGCAGCCCAATAGCATATCGGACATGACAATACTCGCCATGAACGTGGACAGGCTGCCATCAATGCCAGCCTGCCAGTTCGGTTCCTTCGCGCCGGTGGCGAATGAACCCATGGAAAGCGGGATGTTGTAAAAGTCCGCGAGCACGTTGGTGGCCGCGCCGAAGAGGAAATCTTCGGGTCCGCCGCCGGTGTATGATCCCAGTCGTAGATCGGAGGCGGTCTGCGCCGCCGCATAGAAGACTGGCGCACCGGGGAAGGCGAGTTGCAGTAATGCAGTGGCGGCGATCACTTCGGCGTTGCCAACAGCAAGGTTGCCTGCCATCGTCACGGGACCCGTCGTCAGGCAGGACGCCATGGTCATGAATCCCGTGGGGATGCCATGCTCTGCTGCAATCAACGCTGCATCCAGGCTGCCGCCGTCATGTCCGAGTGGGGGAGCGGTGCATTGCATCAGCGAGAGGACAGGTCGCTCACGCAGCTTATCCTTGCCATCCACGAGCAGTGCCGCCATTTCCATGGCAGCTTTGGCTTCATGGATGTTATAGATGCTCTCGGTCTGCACGTGCTTGGTGGAGTTCTGCCAGACGGCTTTGAGCTCATGCAGGCCGCGCGCTTCCACCGCTGCATCCTGCGCGGAGACCGCTACCCAGTGGAACGCGACTTCCTCTGTCGCATCAGCCACGCGGGCAATTTCTTCAACATCGCTCAGGCATGAGGTCCGTTTTTGACCCGTGTGAATATCAATTACTTCCACGCCGCAGCCATCTGTTCCCAGAAAGACGTGGTTGCCATCCAGAGGCAGATCCTGCCCGGGGTCACGCGCCGCGAGTGAATAGGCGGGCGGACATTTCTTCAACGCCTCTTCGATCACATCCCCTTTGACGCGCACGATCTTCTTTTCGCGGTCCACGGTCGCGCCGTTGGCTTCCCAGATCTCCAGCGCACGCTGTGATGGAAACCTGATGCCCACGTGTTCGATGATCCACAGTGTGGCTTCGTGGATTTTTTTCACTTCTTCAGTTGTTAAGATTTCAAGTTTTAACTTCGGATTGCTGATTGACTTGATGTTCTTCGACATAGTGCCCTCCCGAGGAACTATATCTCTACTCTCTCATCGCTGGTCTTGTTCGGTGGTCGAGTAGAGCGAGTGTTCTTCTCGCTCATATCGAGACCACCAGTTAACAAAAGTACTTCACTTGCATGGTGGTCTCGATACGGGCTTCGCCCACTCGACCACCGGAGTGTATTTGTTACTCTTTCCCAACCAATTGCTTGGCGAGCTTGACCGCACCCACTGCATCCTCAGATGTGCCATCGGCTTTGATCTTGTCTGCCCAGTCTTTGGTGATCGGCGCGCCGCCCACCATCACCTTGATGCGCGGACGTAACCCTTCCTTGTCCAGCTCCTCGATCACCTCGCGTTGACGGACCATTGTGGTTGTGAGCAATGCACTCATGCCAATGATCTGCGCATCGATCTCAAGAGCCTTGCCGATGATCTTCTCGGCGGGCTGATCCACCCCCAGGTCGGTCACTTCGAAGCCTGATGCTGCGAGCATGGTTCCCACCAGCGTTTTGCCGATTTCGTGAATATCACCTTCGACGGTTGCGAGCACAACACGTCCCATGATTTCACGTGCTTCACCGAGTTTCAATAACTCAGGTTCAAGTACCGCGACAGCGGCTTTCATTGCTTCGCCTGCCATTACCAGCTCAGGCAGAAATGCTTCGCCCTTGCCGAACTGGTCCCCGATGTAATTGACGCCCACCACGAATCCCTTTGTGATCGTATCGAGCGGGTGCATGTTCAACTCGATGGATTTCTGCGCAAGTTCAACCGCCTGCTCCGATTCCCCCTCGATGATGCTTTGTGCCATCTGTTTGTAGAGTTCTTCCACCTGGACATTTTCGATCATAGTGCAATCTCCTTATTTCTTTGTTTTCTTCGACAGCGGTGAAACCTGTTCTTCTTTTTCACGCAACAATTCTGCGGGAATATCCAAATATTCTTCCAGCCATTTCCCCGACTCCATGACATGCTCGATCGATTCCTG
>JANMSY010000390.1:0-4912 GCA_031389865.1 Anaerolineales bacterium
GATTTCACAAACGAGGCGGATAAGCAAATCGAAGCTCGTTATAAACAGGCGCAGACGTTTGTTGAATCATTGCTCGCACAGGATGATGTAGTGAAAGCCGTGCGCGACAACCTGGAAGGGTTTACGCAGGATTCTGTGGACATGGTCAATCAATTATTGCGTCAGGCTTCTGAAAAGAACGACTACACGCGCATGGGCAAATTACAAAAGATGGTGGAAGTTTTACGCCAGGCATCCACGCCACCCGAAGTGGAGTTTATTGAACACCTGCTGGACGCGCCGGATGATGGAGCGCTCGACCAAATGCTGGAGGCCAACAAGCAGCTCGTCAACGACCAGTTCATGGAGGCACTGATCGGCCTGGTTGGGCAGGTTGACCAGGCAGCAGAACAGGGCAATCCTGAAGCAAAGGCGCTCAGCGAGAAGCTGAGCAAAGTGTACAAGACTGCCCTGAAGCTCTCGATGAAAAAGAATTTGTAACAAAAATGGGTTCCTTGCGGAACCCATTTTTTATGGAATTCGATAACTCTATGGAACGGGCGTGCAACTGACCCGGGCAGGAAAACGCGTGGTGGTGCAGGTGTATTGATGCTGTACCAGAAGTGAATTTGTTGCCGTCTCATAGATTGAAATCGTGGCATCCGTCCAGAAGATGAAGTCTATGTGACCCGTCCAGTTGGCGTTCGGACAGCCGGCCGCGTCCCATGCAAGGACCGTGGGATCCTTGGTTTCGACACCGAACAGACTCCTGCCGTTCTTTCGAATCGGGCTGTCTCCCAGAAGTGCCTGCTGGCCCGATGCTGAAACCTTGGGGTAACTTTGACCGGGCACATTGTTGTTTCCATGATTTGTACAGGTGATGGCAGGGATTCCGCTCGCATCCAACACGACGGTTACATCGGTCCTGCCCAGCCCTGTCAGCGTTCCGTTGGCAATCAGTGAACCCAACTGGAAGGTGACGCTGGATAATTTAACAGAACCACCCGCGAGCGCGGAGGTTGAAATTATAATGGCAGCGATGAAGGCGGAAAGAACTGACAGAACGTTTTTCTTCATGTGGTACTCCTCTGTAGAATGGATCCTGGAAAACGATGTACTCATATACATCGCATCTGTGGCGGTTGCCTTTCGGACTGTACCCTGCAATACTCAAAAGCCAATTGCACAATTGCAGGAAACGCATGATAATGGATAAACCTTATCAACTATAGTAGTATAGCACTTTGGTATGAAATTCTGCCAGTGTTTTGGATGATTATTTTGTTACAATTTCCATGACATTGCTGTCAAGATATAAGGATTCACAGATCAGTCATAGACCCTATGAATGAAATCAAATCATTACAACAGGCCATTGCCTGGCTCGAAACCCAACGGTATATCCTAAAAGATACACAATTCATGGAAACTGCTCTGACAGCAATGCGTGAGAAACTTGTCGCGTTACAGGCACACTCCCTGGATCTGGTTGAAAGACAACAGCGCAAACAGGTAACTGTGCTCTTTGCCGATGTGTCCAATTTCACCACAATGGCAGAAATGATGGATCCGGAGGAAGTTTCGGGGGTCATAGATGATCTTTGGTTCCGATTGGATAAGGCGATCCTTGACCATGGCGGCCGCATAGATAAGCATATTGGTGATGCAGTCATGGCACTCTTTGGCGCGCCCACCGCCCAGGAGGACGACCCCGAACGCGCCATTCGTGCAGCGCTGGAACTACAGGCCCAGATCTCCGCATGGAAGGAGGAATTTCAAGAGACTCTTTCTGAACAGGCTCGAATTGCCGCACAAAACATCGAGATGCGTGTTGGCATTAATACGGGCCCTGTCCTGCTGGGCAGGATTGGAATGACGCGCGAATACACAGCCATCGGTGATACGGTCAATCTTGCCAGCCGCGTTGAGCATGCCGCGCCCCTGGGTGGAGTCCTCATTTCGCACAATACGTATCGTCACGTACGCGGTGTTTTCGAAGTAACGCGACTCGAGCCGATCACAGTCAAAGGCAAGAGTGAACCCGTCAAGGTGTATGTGGTGCAGTCAGTTAGGCCGCGTTCCTTCCGGGTCACCACACGCGGCGTGGAGGGCGTTGAAACGCGTATGATCGGGCGTGAAACGGAATTGGCAAAAATCCAATCAGCGTTTGAAACGGCGGCCCAGTTGCGACAAACAAACCTCGTCAGTATCGTGGCGGAAGCAGGCACTGGCAAGTCACGTCTTTTATATGAGTTCAGTAACTGGCTTGAGATCCAGCCCGATCCCAAGAGCCTCTTCAAGGGACGGGCCTCACTCGAAATCGCAAATATCCCGTATGCTTTGATGCGGGACCTTCTTTCCACAAGTTTCAAGATCCAGGACAGCGACAACGCAGCCATTGCCCGCCAAAAACTTGAAGAAGGCATGGCAGAGTATCTGGGCCCACAGGAAGCCATGATGTGTGCTCATTTTACCGGGCACATGATCGGGTTCGATTTCTCCACCAGCCCACACCTGCAGGGTATTCTGGGCGACGCACGACAGATACGCGAGCTTGCCTTCCATTACCTGGCACAGTTCTTTACTGAGGCTTTCCAGAATCAAGCAGGGGTGATATTTCTGGAAGACATTCATTGGGGCGACAGTGACTCGCTCGACTTCTTTGACTATCTTATGCAGATGCGGCGTGACCTTCCACTATTGGTCGTTGCCCCGACTCGCCCGTCATTCTTCGAACAACGCGTGGATTGGGGAAAAGAGCCGCTTCCACACCTGCGTGTCGATCTGCTCCCGTTATCTGATCAGGATTGCCAGCGACTCGTCGCTGAGATCCTGCGCAAGGTTCCCGTAATCCCAAATGAGATCACAGAAATGATCGTCGCCCGTGCAGAGGGAAGTCCCTTCTATATAGAGGAGTTGATCAAGGTGCTCATCGAGGGCGAGGTGATCCTCACAAACGGCGACCCATGGTCAGTGAGAATGGACCGGCTTGCCGGTCTCAAAGTGCCGGCCACTCTGACAGGTCTCCTGCAGGCGCGTCTCGATAGCCTGTCTGCCAGTGATCGTGAAATCCTGCAGCAGGCTTCCGTGGTGGGCCGCGTATTCTGGACCAACGTTGTTCAGCACATGCAGAATCCGGAGATGCAAACCGAGGAAACAGCGGTCATTGACAGTCTCGGGTCCCTCCGAAAAAAGGAATTGATCTTTAATAACGAAGAGTCTGCTTTTGCAGAAACACCGGAATATATTTTCAGGCATGCAATTTTGCATGATGTTGCCTACGAAAGTGTTTTGTTGCGATTGCGCAAGATCTATCACATACAAGCCGCGGAAGGTTTGATCTGGCTAAGCGATGAACGGGTAAACGAATTTGCCGGGCGCATCGGCGAACATTATGAAAAAGCCGGCAACCTGCTGAAAGCATCTGAGTGGTATGCACGCGCAGGACGCCGGGCACAGGATGCCTACGCCTCTGCCTCCGCAATCACGTACTATCAAAAGGCCCAGAGCTTTCTTTCAACGCAGGCGGGGTCACAATTCATTTTGCAAAAAATGGAGATCTGCCAGCAGCTTGGCGAAGTATTGAACTGGCAGGCTCGCTATTCAGAGGCGATTGAAACCTATGGAGAGATGAGACGGCTCGCTGACGAAGCCAATGATCAGTTGATACTCTCGCGCGCCCTGCAAGGTCTCGCCACATCGTATGGGTATATCGGTGATCATCGCGCCTCGCTTGAAGCATCTGTCCAGGGACAAAAAGCGGCGCTTGCCGTCAATGCGCGCCTTGAGCTCGCCCGGGCATTATGGACTGAAGGCCAGGCACGATACAGACTCGGCGAGGCGCAGGTCACTCACACACTGGCACAACAAGCTTTGGAAATCACGACCGAATTGAACGACCGCAGCGAGATGGCGCGCTGCCTCAACCTGATGGCCGCATCGCTGTATACCCTGGGCCAGTATCAACAGGCTCAACTCCATTGGGAAAACGCGTTAACGATCTTCCAGGAACTCGGCAATCGCCGCCTGGGAATGGATGCGCTGAGCAACCTGGGTGTGATCGCAGACGCCCGCGGCGATTATGAAACAGCCTTCCAACGCTATCACAGTGCCCTGGAGATCGCGCGTGAAACCGGCTACCGTGATGGAGAGATCGTCTTCCTCACCAATCGCGGAGGCGAGCAGGTCGCCCTGCAGAATTACGCTGCAGCTGAAGCAGACCTGCGAAAAGCCATCGAAATGGCTGGCACGGAAGGTTCATGGTGTTTGCCGAATACCTACTACTATCATGCTGAGGCATTGCTTGGCCTGGGCAATTACGAGGGTGCCTATTACTCGGCACGCCAGGCGCTCGCGTTGGGACAGGAAGATCGGGTCCCTGAAAATATCGGCGCGGCCTGGAGAGTCCTGGGCATGATCAGCGGGAAAACAGGCAGACCGGTAAGTGTCAGAAAAAGCGGATTAAGCGATCCTGAGGATTACACGGCTGAGGATTGCTTCAGCAAAAGCGCGCAGATCCTTGCAGAGGCAGATATTAAAGGTGAACGCGCACGTACCCTGCGCGAATGGGCAAAATATGAATTGAATAGAAACAATAAGGAGTGGGGAATCCAGCTATGGCAGGAGGCCCGTACCATTTTTGAAGGATTGGGTGCACATATGGAAGTGAAGCGGATGGAAGAACTGCCCTCCTGAAATGCTTATTCGCATCAGAGAGTGTTTCTTAAGTCCAATTGCTATCGTAAAAAAGAGCATTAACCACGGAGATCACAGAGTCCACAGAGATTTTTAGAGAGTTTTTCTCCGTGTTCTCTGTGCGCTCTGTGGTAAAGAACCCTTTAAGAAACAGTCTCTTAGAGTCTATTCATCATTACGTAATCCTTTCGTAAGGAAGTTTTCATAGAATGGGCTCATCAGTAAGCCTGCAGTACCG
>JANMSY010000405.1:0-9808 GCA_031389865.1 Anaerolineales bacterium
CTCCCAAAAACTAGATTTTGCCTGATGAAAAGGAGATTGCTTCACCGCCAAAGAACAAAAGCGGCGGTTCGCAACGACATATCCAGAAAGATCATTGAATTTTAGGATAGATTCTTATTCCATCGGCCATTTGACTATTGCCTTATCGATCTCTTTCATCAAGCGGATCGTTTCCCTCAAAGCGACCACTACGCGCTGGTAATGCGTGATGTCTTCACTCGAAAGCACACGACCTTTGCGGTCTTTCAACCATTTCTCGCAGACCTGATACCCGCCGATTTTGAACTCCCACACTTCTTCAGGGACGTTTCCAAAATATTGGTTCTGATTGATGGAAACTTTCTTGTTCACATATTGCACACGCGCTACTTTGTTACCGCCCGCTTCGGGATACGTGGTAATGAAATCATCTACTTTCGATGATTTAAGCAAATGCAATTCGACTAGCTCCTTGCCTTTCGCAACCAATTTCTCAAATAACTTTTTATCGCTCGTAAGCGGCAGGCGCGGGAAATCTATTTTAAGAAATTCGGCATAGCGAGTGCGGTAAGTTGGGGAATGAAAAACGGCGCAGGCAAAGTAAAAGACATCCTCTGGCCCATATGTTTTCTTCAAATCTCCCATGCCATCCTGAATGAATTGCAAGCTAATTTTTTCAGAGAATGCCGTGATGAAGACGGGCGCAAGATTAGGTTTGCGCGTGGTTTCGAGTTGTGCAAATAAGGTGCCTGCCGTCTCCTCGGGTGTAGTATAGTGGTAGAGAGGGAAGAGGGAGTTTATATCGTAAGCCGCACAAGATTTATGACCACATAGGTTTTCAGTTATAAGACAATCCCAGTCTTCTGTCGCAACCCTTGTTGTAATAAGGCCCAAATTTTCGCCCGATATCATATGCTTCATTACATCCCAAGCAGGTCTTCTTCATCTATGATGGCGATAACTCGGATGGAGTGGGTGCAGGGCCCGGCCCGGCCGGTTCAGGCGCGATCGAAAAGACCTTTGAGGAATATTACACCATGGTCGGCCAGCCATTCAAAGGCACCGACTTTACCGGACGCTCAGACTATGGTCGGTTCATCGCGGTAGGCATCCCATCGGGTGGGCTCTTCACCGGCGCTGAGGGAGTCAAGACTGCTGCAGAAGCCGCGATCTGGGGTGGAACAGCAGGCCAGCAGTACGACCCGTGCTATCATCTTGCCTGCGATACGTTCGCCAATATCAATCTCGGCGCCTTTGATGTGAACGTGGACGCGGTTGCGTTTGCCACCCTGCAATACGCAATGAGCACAGCGGATATCAACGGAGCCAAAGGCAAGGGCAACTTCCCGCCTTTACCAGGCGGCACACCACCTCCCAGTACCGCCAGTGATAGCGGTCTTCATGACCACGACCATGACCCGGTAGCCGAATAAGATCATCCTCATCCTACAAAGGAACCCGCGCTCATCCCGGTGAGTCGTGGGTTCTTTTGATATTTACAATTCCCGGGTGATACAATAAGTTGGTTATGTTTCCAAATCCAACCCATGCATGAGTGCTACTATGAATTCAAAATTCAAACCCCTTGCGGGAATCAGCTTATTGTTGGCTCTCCTTGCATGCAGCCTGCCTGGCGTGGCCCAACCCCTGACCGTAGATGATCAGGCAGCTACAATTATCGCAGCAACTCTTCAGGCAGGCGATGGGAGCGCTGTTCCAGGAACAGCGATGACCCGCTCGATCACTCGCACACTCACAGCAGCATCCACGTCGACAGGCCCGGCGACGCCCACGGTCACGCCTACGTATTCGGTTCCCATGCTAAAGGTGCTCGAACAAACCAATTGTCGCGAAGGACCCGGTCAGGAGTACAAAGTCCTTTTTACATATCTTGCAAATAAACAGCTTGAGATTGCCGGGCGTTATGATCCCAATAATTTCTGGCTGGTAAACGCTCCTGAAAGTCCAACGGGCACATGCTGGCTGTGGGGCGAGTATGTGGAAGTGACCGGCAGTTATTGGGTGGTGCCTTCCGTCACACCGCCAGGCACTGCAACCCTTGCGCCACCGCAGGCACCGTCCATGAAAAATTGGGAATACTCATGCAGCGGGGGAACCATGACTGTCCTCCTGGAGTGGACAGACAAAGCCACCGACGAGACAGGCTATCGCGTCTTTCGCAATGGAGAGATGCTCGTGGAACTCCCAGCCAACTCCGTAAGCTATACGGATTCAGTTGCGTTGCTGTCAGGCGAAGATGTGGAATATTATCTGCAGGTATATGCTCCAGGCGGTTCGGCAAATACCAATGTGATACGAATCTCCTGCTGAAACATGAAGCAATTAAAAATGTCCCGGAAATATCCGGGACATTTTTGTTTAAGATAATTGTTCGCTTCGACTGCGCTCAAAGTACATTCGCTCCGCTCAGCGCGATTGGTTTCAATCTATGCTTCTTCAAGCTGTTCCTTGATCTTCTTGGTCTGCTTGCCGCGGTCATCCGTTCTGAGAATGCGCTTGCGGATGCGATACGATTCGGGTGTGACTTCGAGCAGTTCGTCATCAGACAGGTATTCAACCGCCTCGTCCAGAGACATGCGTCGAGGCGGGGTCAGGCGGATTTCCATATCTCCACCTGCCGAGCGGATATTCGTCAGATGCTTTTTCTTGCAGACGTTGATCGGCATATCCTGTCCGCGAGCGTTTTCGCCGACGACCATGCCTTCATAGACTGCAACGCCCGGTCCCAAAAACAAATTGCCGCGTTCTTCTGCATTCTTCAACGCGTAGGCAGTTGTGTCACCCGCCTCCCAGGCAACGAGCGAGCCTGTCGTGCGCGTGGACATGGGTCCCGCCATTTCATCGTATCCATGGAAAATGGAATGCATGACACCCGCGCCGCGCGTGGATGTGAGGAACTGGTAACGGAAACCGAGCAGGCCGCGCGTGGGTGCAATGTAGATGATGCGCGTCATGCCCTGACCCGCGTCCTGCATATCCATCATGCGGCCGCGTCTCGAGCCGAGCATTTCCACCACCGCGCCGACGGTCTCATTACTGGTTTCGATGTGAACTTCTTCGAACGGTTCAAGCAACGCGCCATCATCCGCCTTGTGGAAGATGACTTCAGGACGCGAGACCTGGAATTCGTACCCTTCACGTCGCATGGTTTCGATGAGAATTCCGAGGTGCAGCTCCCCGCGGCCCGAGACCAGGAAATTCTCAGCCGATTCAGTTTCTTCCACGCGCAGTGCGACGTTTGTGCGCAGTTCGTCGAATAGACGCTCACGCAGTTTGCGGGAGGTGCCCCACTTCCCTTCGCGGCCTGCAAACGGCGATGTGTTGACACCAAACGTCATGCGGACGGTTGGCTCCTCCACTTTGATGGTTGGCAGCGCAATGGGGTTGTTGGGATCGGCAAGCGTCTCTCCAATGCCAATGCCATCGAGTCCTGCAAAGGAAACGATATCACCAGCAACCGCCTGTTCGATCTCGATCTTGTTCAACCCCTGGAAGGTGTAAAGATACTTGGCAGATTCAGGGAGGGAGCGTCCATCGCGTGTCATGCGAATCAAGCGTTGACCTGCCTTGATCGTACCTGAGAAGATTCGTCCAATGGCAGTCACGCCGCGGTAATCATCGTAGCCCAACATCGTTACGAGCACCTGCAAGGGACCCTCGGGGTCCACCTTCGGAGCCGGAATTTTCTCGAGAATGACATCAAACAGAGGCTGAAGATCAGGTCCTACTTCCTGGGTGAGACCCGCTTTACCAGCCGTCGCCTGGGCATAGACAACCGGGAAATCCGCCTGCTCTTCGCTTGCGCCAAGCTCAATGAAGAGGTCAAAGGTTTCGTTGAGGACGCGTGAGGGTTCTGCATCCTTGCGATCCACTTTGTTGATCACGACAACAGCTTTGTGTCCCATTTGAAGCGCCTTTTTGAGCACAAAGCGCGTCTGCGGCATGGGGCCTTCGGCGGCATCCACGAGCAGGAGGACGCCATCCACCATGTTCATGACGCGTTCCACTTCCCCGCCAAAATCGGCATGGCCGGGAGTGTCCACAATATTGATCTTGATCGGTTTGCCGGTCTTTGGATCATTGAGCGTGATGGCAGTATTTTTTGCAAGGATGGTAATGCCACGCTCGCGTTCAAGATCGTTGGAATCCATGATGCGTTCTTCGATATGCTGATTGTCGC
Source organism: Anaerolineales bacterium (assembly GCA_031389865.1). Classification (GTDB taxonomy): domain Bacteria; phylum Chloroflexota; class Anaerolineae; order Anaerolineales; family Villigracilaceae; genus Defluviilinea. The sequence goes on from JANMSY010000405.1 coordinate 4,181, forward strand.
GGAAAGTATGTGACTGGCGCAGCAGGCCATCCACAAGAGTGGTCTTGCCATGGTCGACGTGGGCGATAATGGCAATGTTACGGAGATCGGTTCGTTCGATAAGCATTTTTACACCTGATTTCAAATACTATGTCATTGCGAGCGTTTTGTGCGAAGCAATCTCGTATTGTAGAGTTTATACGAGTTCGCAGGAGATTGCTTCTCGAAGACTCGCAACGACATGTAGTTTATACACACAAAAACCCCCGGCGGGGAAAGGCCGAGGGTTTCTTAATCAAAACAAAGCGTTCGGCGTGCAGGATATATTCTATCAGAGAGACAGGGTTTGGGGAAGGGCAGCCAGCAGTAACTCCACTCGTGCGCAACTGCTCATGGAAATTATCAACCAGGACTGTACCTTTTTATGAGCCAGATTTGGAAAGTGTTGACTGATGATCATGGATCCTCCTCTCCGAAAAAAGACGATAAGGCTTGTCCAATTTTTATTATTATAAATCGTACACGCGTATGTTATAATGCCGCCATTATGCAATACGAACGAACTGACAACGGTTTCCTGTGCATCGGACTGCGTGGATTTATCTACGAGGGTCTCTCTGGAATCGCGCCTGTCGTTCGAAGATAGTTCGTTTTATTCACGTACTGATCGCCGCAGGCCGAAGGGACCTGCGGCGTTTTTATTTAAGTCCGCGCTGGTCGAGTAGTCCCGCATGCTTTTCGCGGGACGTATCGAGACCAGAATGTTGCAAAGGTTATTTCGTTACAGGTGGTTTCGATACGAGCTGATGAGCACGGCTCTACTCAACCACCGAATCGGATTATTATTGGAGTAATCATGATCTCAATTACAGTTTCAAATGCAACCCTGATCCTTGGAGCCCACACCATCTTTCGTGATCTGGACTGGGAAGTTCAGCATGACCAGAAGATCGGTTTGATCGGTCCGAATGGCGCGGGAAAATCATCGATCCTGAAATTGATCATCGGTGAGCACGCGCCCGAAAAAGGCGGAGCCGTCATCAAAGCCAAAGGCGTGACCCTTGGATATCTGCCTCAGCACCCCGAGTTTGACCCGCAGAAAACGGCCATCTCCCTGGCACTGGAGGGCAACTCGCGTGTAATGGAGATCGAAGCGGAATTGCAGCGTGTGGAGAGCAAGCTGGGTGACCCCGCGGTCTATAACAATGCAAAAGCGTTGGAGCGTGCACTCGATGCACAGCATCTATTACTGGAAGAATTTGAGTCCCTGGGCGGCCTGAACTATGAGTCGCGCGTCCGGGAGCTGCTGCGTGGATTGGGACTCCCTGAGACCGATTTCGGAAAGCCTATTCGCGCGCTGAGCGGCGGACAGAAAAAGCTGATCGGTCTGGCACGCCTGCTGCTGGCGCGTCCCTCCGTGTTGTTGTTGGATGAGCCAGATAACCATCTTGATATGCCAGGCAAGGCATATCTTGAAAAACTGATCATTGAGTATCCGGGCGCTGTGGTCATCATTTCTCATGACCGTTACCTGCTGGATGCCTGCATCAGCCACATCGCAGAAATCGAAGATGGAAAGATCACCACTTTTATTGGCAATTACACGGAATTCATCGTCGATAAGGAAGAGCGATTGGCGCGGCAGGAGGAGCTGTTCCAGATCCAGAAGCGCGAGATTGGCCGCCTGGAAATGGCCCTGAAACGGTACAAAGTGTGGGTCGTTTTCAATGATAAATTCGCCACCCGTATCCATAATATGGAGGCGCGCATCGATAGGATCGAAAAGATCGAGCGTCCCGTCTTGGATCGCCGCAAAATGGGACTGGAACTCAATGGCTGGCGCGGCTCGAATCAGGTACTGGAATTTGATCACGTGACCAAATCGTTCTCCCCCGCTGTGAGTGATGAGAATATCCGCTCTGCTGATAGGGTCATCCTGGATGATCTCAACTTCCTGATCCGACATGGCGAGCGCGTGGGATTGATCGGTGCGAATGGTGCAGGAAAATCGGTGCTGCTGCGCTTGATCCTGGGACGCGAACAACCCACCTGCGGCGAGATCAAAATTGGACCGAGCGTCAAGGTTGGTTACTATGCGCAAGAACATGAAACACTGGATTTCGACCAGACCGTGATCGATACTGTCAGGCTGGCTGGCAACATGAGCGAAGGAAGAGCCGTTTCGCTCCTCACCCGCTACCTGTTCAGCTACCAACAGGCCACTCAGCGCGTTGGGTCGCTTTCGGGCGGCGAGCGGAGCCGCCTCCAGTTGGCGTTACTGGTCCTATCAGGAGCCAACTTTCTCCTGCTGGATGAGCCGACCAACAATCTCGATATTGCTTCTGCCGAAGTTCTGGAGAACGCGTTGAACGATTTCAATGGAACAGTACTCGTTATTTCGCATGACCGCTATTTTCTGGACCAGAGCGTCAGCCGTATCTTTGCGCTGGAAGATGGGACGATCAAGGAATATAGTGGCGGATACAGCGATTACGCGGCCAAAGTGGGAATTCAACTGGATGGACAAAATGCAGGCTGAGGCCTGGATGGAACCGTTGGAATCCCGTCGCGCTACCGTATGAATTCCTGCAAAGTGTTCAATGGTATAATTCCCGCCCGATGCTTCAAGAACCCTCACAAAAATCACAAATCTGTCCAACCTGCGGAACGCGTCTAGGTGAAAATGCCACACGCTGTCTGGTGTGTGGCACGGAGCTCACAGCGAAGGCCGCAACAAAGTCGAAGAAGGCAGAAACCGGCATGCAAGCCAGCCGAATGCCTGAGATCACTCTTAGCCTGCCCATGGCACTCGGTGCATTGGCTGCGATCCTGTTGATCGGCGCGCTGGTGGTTTACCTCATCCTCAGCTCAGGCATCAGCGGGACAACGCTCACACCGCCGACTGAAGCGGGTACGGTCACAATGACGGCAACGATCACTGCCACTGCAACAGATACCCAGATTCCCACTGATATCCCATCTCAGACGCCTTTACCGCCACTCGATTACACAGTACGTGGTGGTGATACGTGTGGTGGTATCGCGGTGGCATTCAGTGTATCGGTGCAAAGTATCGTGGTGATCAACAACCTGCCAGCAACTTGTATCATTTCTGAAGGTCAGGTTTTGAAAATCCCATTTCCAACTCCTACACCCGCGCCGCCTCCCACAGATATTCCAAACGAAGAAACACAGACCGCGCAGGCATGCGAGAAGATCATCTATACTGTCCAGGCAAACGACACACTTTCCAGCATTTCCGCAAACTATAATGTGCCGCAGGATGCCATTAAGTTCTACAACGGGCTTTCATCAGATGCAGTATTCCTTGACCAGCCTTTAGTGATCCCTTTATGTGAGCGGTTCGCCACACCGGGTCCCACTCCCACGGCAACCCTGCCGCCTCCCTACCCAGCGGCGAATTTGCTCCTGCCTGCGGATGGTGCTGCCTTCACCCTGGCAAATGATGTAGTGACCCTGCAGTGGGCTTCGATCGGCACATTGCGCGACAATGAGGCATATCAGGTCATGATAGAGGATGTGACATCGGGCCAGGCTCGCCGTATCACCGAAAACGTGACGGATACCAAGTTCATCGTACCCACCTCCTTCCGCCCCAACGATAATCTGGCACATGTCATGCGCTGGTGGGTAACCACTGTCCGCCAGAACGGCGTGGATGATCAGGGAGAGCCCGTTTACATTTCGGCGGGCGCCAGCAGCGACAAGCGTGTGTTTACCTGGGTGGGAGTCACTGTTGAAGGCACACCCAGCCCGTAGCTCCAAAAGAAGCGAAATCCACACTCCCTGCCAAATGATGGCAGGGAGTTTTTATTTTCCTCTTGACAAAATCCCGAAACTAATTAAAATATTTGTATTATTCAATAATTTGCATAATTTACATAAATTGGAGAGAAATGATGTCACCTTTCGCACTTAATCTGGAAAAAACCCAAACTGGAAATGCCCTCGTAATGCTGGAACCTGCGCTCAATGCTTTTGGGAGCATGTTATTGATCTCCAAGGCGGAGGATGAACCGGGTATCCACGAATGGGTCACCCGGACTCGTATGCAGATGTCCAGCGAAGAGCGGTCGAGACATAAGCTGGTCACGATCGGCTTTCACTATGCCATCCTTCCGCAAAGGCCCGGGATCACATTCGAGACTTACCTGGACAATCTCGAGGCCACCCCCCCTTCAGAATTCCGGGATCGCTTATTGAACGCCTATGCAGGGATATGCCTCACCAGTGGACCACAAACAGATATAAACCAGCCGGTAGATTGGGACGAAGTCCTCGCCTCCGCCCAAAACTATGTAGGATTCCTGAGATCCCGTTTTGGTGACGAGTTGACCGATGAAGAAATGGAAACGCGCGCATATCAATACGTCATTGACCCCGCCGCGCTCAAACAACTGGTAACAGGTCACATCCGCTGGTTCTGGAGGAATTACCTGCAGGCCGAATGGAAACGTGTACGCCCGATGCTGGAAGAATCTGCAAGGGCATTCAACAAGGTTGACTTTAGCAACATGACACGCGTGCAGATCATTGAATTTGTGACTGGCAAGGAGATCAGCGAATCGAAGTGGGGCGATGAGCTTCTGAAAGCGAAGGAATTGATCTTTATCCCCAATGCTCATTTGGGCCCGTATATGCGTGCAACCAGGATCGAGGATAACTTTTACATTTACTTCGGTGCACATCTTCCCGAGGGATCGGATATACGCGTACCTGAACTGGACCGTGCCGAAATCGTCGCAAGAATTTCTGCGCTGGCAGACGATACCCGTCTGCAGATAGTACGGATGATCGCCGAAAAAGGTGAGATGCGCTCACAGGAAATCATGGAGGCGGTCAACTTAAGCCAGCCCAGCGTATCACGTTACCTCTCCCAGCTTACGGCAACTGGATACCTACAGGAAAGGAGAGCAGGCGGAGCAAAAGTCTACATTATCAATAAAGATCGAATCGAAAAGACATTAAAGGCTGTCAGCGCCTTTTTATTGGGTCACCCTTAATTGTTACGCTGCAGGAGTACAAATGAACAACTGGCATAACGAGTTCATGGCTGAATACCATCGTCAACAAATCCTGATGGATGCAGAACACCTCCGGCTGGAAAAGATTGCGGTCAAGTCCCGCGTGGTTCACCCGCGTTTCTTCGCACGTACCATGTTCAACCTGGCAAACTGGATGATCGCAACAGGCAGGCAATTACGCAAACGCTATGAGGTCCCTGCCGCACCTTGCAGCCAGACACGGACAGGCAACTTTGCACATTGATGGCGCTCAAAAACTGTCCACTCGGATAACGGAAACCATCCCCTCGATAGGGCAGTTTTACGGAACGATCCTTTATATAATGCCCACGGTCACAAATTGCGCTTTCCCACCTTTGAAAAAACGCAATTTGTGACCGCCCTGGGTATAGTTAACCACGAAAATGATGGTTCATTTATTGAGTATGGAGAAGAATGAAACATTTACGGGAACGAACAAGAAAGGTATATAACGAGTACCCGCGCGCATTCTGGATATACAACGTCATTGTATTCATTGACCGGCTGGGCGGGTTCATGCTCTACCCATTCTTCGCGCTCTATCTCACGCAAAAATATGACATTGGCATGTCCACAGTGGGTC
>JANMSY010000443.1:0-13209 GCA_031389865.1 Anaerolineales bacterium
GCAAATATTACTATGGGAGGATATGTTTGTCAACACACTGACCCGGGAAAGGTGTGGGATATAATCTGGAACATGAAGATCCTGGTTCTCAACAATGATTTAATGGAGCGCACGACCATCCAGCAGGTACTACAATCCGAGGGTCATGAAATTATCGCTGCTGAGAACAGTGATACCGCCATGCAGCTCCTGCGGGAGGGCGGTATTCGTTTTGTGATCGCAGACCGCGCCTCCACCGACATTGAGGAAAAACAGTTTATCCAGCATGTGCGCGGCGCTCAGCCCCCCTACTATATCTACATCCTCTTGATCACTCCCGAAATACCCGACGCTGAACTCATCGCGCCCCATAGCGGCGCGGATGATTACCTGGGCAAGCCGATCATTCCCATTGAGTTGAAGGTACGCGTGCAAATTGGTAAACGGATCATTGATCTGGGAGACCGTCTCGTCCAGGCCTGTGAGACGCTTGAAAACACTGCCATGTTCGACGAGCTGACTACTGTCTTGAACTACAAAGCCTTCCTGGCGCTGGCCCGCGGGGAACTGGAACGTGCCCGCCGTGGACAATCGCCGCTCAGCCTCATTGCGCTGGATATCGATAATTTAGCGTCCATCAACGAGCAGTTTGGCGAAGCGATCGCCAATGATGTGTTGACAGTCGTCGCACGTGGCATCCGCGAGAAAAGCCGTCCCTATGATGGCGTGGGCCGCTATGAAGACGATACATTCCTGGTCATCCTGCCGGGTGTGATCGCACACGACGCGGAGAGGATCACGGATAGAATCATCAAAAGCATTCTCAATACCGATATTTCGCTCCTGGATGGAACCCAGGTGGATCTAAAACTGAGCGCGGGCATCGCCTCGTCCGTACACATCACTGCTGCGACAGAGATCGAGATGCTGATCGCGAAAACAATGGAAGCCGTACGGCTGGCCAGACACGATGGCAGGGACCAGGTGGCTACGATCTTTGTGTAGGAATTATCAGCGTAGACGCCGCGCACGGTATCCCATTAGAAAAAGAATTGCAACACAAGCAGGGTGGTCATGCCCGAAATGAGGGTGAACAATGTGTTTTTGCTCCACCACGCCACCAGCACCGCGACCAGCCCTGCCAGCAGGCGAAAATTCCCAAACGAGAGATCCAACGCGCCATTATGAAGAAATAATTCAGGGAGGATGATCGCAGATAACACAGCCGGCGGGACGTAATGTAACGCCTTCCGCATTTTTTCGGGGATGTTGAATTTGCCGAACAGGTAAATGAACGAAAAACGGGTCCCCCATGTGACCAGACCGCCCAACAACATCACCATCCAGACCTTCATAAAATCCCCTTGGGGGGCAGCGTCCCTGCTGGGGATTTTCTTTCCTCCAGGAATGTTCCAACCGCAATGCCAACAAGTGCCGCCAGGATCAAGCCAGACCGATAGGGGAGTGAAAACGCAAGCAGCGCAACAGCCCCAGCAGACAATGACGCGGCAATGGCAGGCCGATCCTTCAACACAGGCACAACCATCGCGATGAATGTCAACGGCAGTGCAAAGTCGAGCGACCATGATTCGGGGATGGCCGAGCCCAGGAAAATACCCAGGGCAGTACTCACCTGCCAGATGAACCATAAGGCAAACCCCGCGCCCAGAAAAAACCAATGTCCATGGCGGGTCACGCCTTGCTTTTCATAGTGGAGCACACTGGGGGCGTAGGCTTCATCCGTCAGGAGATAGCTCAACAGGACCTTCCAGCGCGTGGGCAGGGAGGCCACGTACGGCGCGAGCGAAGCAGAATACAGCATGTGCCGCAGGTTCACCACCGCGATGGTCATGACGATCACAAACCCCGGCGCCGACTCATGAAAGAGCTGCGCCGCGATAAATTGCGAGGTCCCCGCAAACACAATGGACGACATCATCTGGGCCGCAGAAGTGGAAAGGCCGCTGTTGAGCGCAAGCGCGCCATAGATCAAACCGAAGGGGAAAACTCCAACGAGAAGCGGGAATTCTGCACGAACTCCCGCCCAAAAGTTTTTGGATTGTTCGCTCATTGCCTCTCTCTTCTTAATTGTTGCCGCTGCGAGGGCGATGCTCTTCGCCCGAAGCAATCTCCTGTTTTCATGGTAGCCATGGGTTGCAAAGCGGGGAGATGACATCACGAAGGCTCGCAGTGACAGATACAAAGCCCCGATATTAACGTGAATCCCGGCCCTCGTCCACACCTCCAACGATGTGATTTGCAATTTTTACGATGCAAGGATCATGCTCGCAGCGCGCTGACCACTCTCCACTGCGCCTTCCATGTAGCCTTGAAGGGCCGTGGCGTGTTCACCTGCAAGGAACAAACGACCCGCGGGCGTCATCAAAGACTGCCAGTGAGCGGTTACTTCACCGGGCGCAAGCGCCATGTAGGAACCGCGTGTAAACTCTTCATTCGGCCATGCAACGGTCGCAGTATGCTCGATCAAGTCGGAGGATCGCGGGAATAGTTTTTCGATCTCATCCACAGCCACTCGAATTCGTTCCTCATCAGACAGCGCGGCAAGTTTCACGGCAGGCTCTCCGCCGCTATACACTGTGATGATCCCATCTTCGCTCTCCACATGACTCGTCGCATGCCAGGTATATACAATGGGCGCGTCCGTTGCGAGCCGCCCATTCCAGCTTTGGTCATTCCAAAAACGCTTTCGATATTGGATCAACACCTTGGTCACCGCACCGTACGAAACTTCCTCCAGCATGCGCTGGTGTGCAGGCGGCAGGGATGAATGAAAGTCGATCCGCCGCGCAGTAGTGAGTGGAACAGCAAGGATGGCAAAAGCGGAATGAAGCGTTTGATGTGAATCATTTTGTTTAACAGTCACCGCCACTTCGTCGGGCAGGAGGCGGATGGACGTCACCACCGCGTTCAGATGCACATCGGGCAGCGTATCCGCAAGCGTGCGTGGGATCAAATCGTTGCCGCCGATCACGCGGAAATTTTCATTGCGTCTTTCAGTCATGTAATACATCGCTGAGTTGCGGGCAAGATCGAGCAGGGAAAATCGATTCGGCTCAGTTGTGTACTCGGCGCGGATATGCTGGATGAAATGATTCCGGGCAAGTGGATGCACATCCAGCGCGTTGATCCAATCGAAAGCGGACTGTTGATCAAGGCGGGATGCATGCGGCGCAGCCTGAGGCTGGTTCGGGTCCGGGACGAGTTTCCCCAACTCAGACAACGCCCGCCAGACGATATGGATCTCCTCGTGCAGGTTTGTCCCCCAAACATTGACATCAGACAATCGACCCGATTTTCCATCGAATGAGCCCCAGTCACCTTCCTGTCCCTGCCAGCTCCCGACGCGTCCCAGCTTCAAGTTGAACTCTTTTGCAAACGCAAGCATACGCGTGTGAGTCTCTTCGATAAACTCACCGCCAGCCTCTGCCACCAACCCATTCGAAAAACTGCGGATGCTATACACGCGTCCACCCACGCGTGGACGCGCCTCCAGCACAGTGACCTTCCACCCCGCACGATGCAGGTCATACGCGGCAGCAAGCCCGGCCAGTCCCGCGCCGATGACTGTAACAGTTCGATCAGTTGAAATCATGAACGATTGCTCCCAGGTGATAAAACGATTTCGAACTCCAATTTATAAATTTATGCATAGCGTTCTACAGAGTGCCATTACTCACTCCGCCTGAAAAACTCGCGTATAGAGATGGAGGCCGCTGCGCCTTCCCCTACCGCCGATGCAACCTGCTTGGTGCTTCCATGCCGCACATCGCCTGCCGCGAAAATTCCTGGAATACTGGTCTCAAATGGGAGCGGCTCCATGATATCTCTCACATGAGTGATGTCATGGCCTGTCATCACAAACCCATATGGATCCAGCTCTGCATATCCCTTGAGGAAGTCGGCGTTTGGCAGCTGACCTATAAAAATAAAGGCCGCGGCGGGGTGCAGCTCATCGGTTTCACCTGTCAGCGTATTGCGTATCTTCACTGTCTTCAGCTTTGAGTCCTGGCCTTCGAGCGAATCCACCACCGTGTTATATCGTATTTCGACGCGCGAGTTCGGCTCATTGACTTTCTCCACTGCAAACCGGCTCGCTGTGAGACGGTCACCGCGCACAAGTAATATGACCTTCTCTGCAAAGTGAGTAAGGTGCAGCCCTTCCTCCACTGCGGAATTGCCGCCGCCCACCACAACGATTTCCTGCGCGCCCTTATAAAATGGACCATCACAGGTCGCACAGAAGTGGAGACCCGCGCCAACGAAATCCTCTTCGCCGGGAATCTCGAGCCGCCTGTACGATGCGCCTGTTGCGACCAGGATTGCCCTGGAATGATAGTGTCTGCCATCCGACACATAGACCTCGTGATAGCCATCCTCCATCAGGAGTTTTTCCACGTCAACGGCCTGCAGGATTTCAACGTTGAATTTCCGTGCCTGCTGGGCCACGCGCTCGGAGAACTCCTGTCCACTGATGCCTTCGGGAAACCCAGGAAAGTTATCGAGGCCGACGGTGACGCTGGCCTGTCCGCCAAGGCCGGAGCGTTCGATCAGGAGCACATCCAAGCCTTCACGGGAAGCGTAGATGCCGGTTGTCAATCCCGCGGGTCCACCGCCAATGATGATCAGGTCATAATAGGTCTTTTGCGCTTCGGTATTTAGTCCCAGTTTTTTCGCAAGTTGGGCATTCGTGGGCTCGACTAAAAAGGTTTCATCTTCGAAAACGATCATCGGAATAATGCGCCTGCCATCGTTTCGCTGCAGCACATACCTTTCGCCGTCCTTATCCTGTTCGATATCCACCCAGCGATAGGGGACAAATTGTTCGCCAAGGAATTTCTTGGAACGGCGGCAGTCGGGACACCAATACGCGCCATAGATGGTCACTTTGGGTTCGATCATGTAATCCTCTCCTTGTGTTGGGTTTCCTGCTCTTGACGCCTGGGATTGGAGTTTAATTTCCCCGATGAAAAGGCAATATGTTAACAGAGTAGTAGATGATTCTCACTGGGCAGATGGTTACAAAAAAACAGCGGGACATGACTGTCCCGCTGCAAGCTTTGCGTGTTGGATAAGGTTATACACATGTCACTTTCCCGAAGGAGCGTTCTTTGCGACTGACACTTGCAGCGCACGTGATTTTTGAATTTTGAAAGGCTTCAGCAATTCATGGCAAATCATGCAGATGAGAGTCTCGTACGTTCACGATCGAGACTCTTCGCGGAGTTTATCCTGAGCCGGGCCGAAGGGCTCAGAGTGACATAATTTCGATTTGATAATTGCCTAATCTGGTTTCTGGTGCAAAAGCCTTGCGAAGGTTGGTCTTAAGGTGCTTCGGCGTTTGCTGAAAACCTTCGCAAGGCTGATCTTGAGAGTTTTGCACCAAGAACTAATCTACGACAATGGATGCCACCACAAGGAAAGGAGCATGGCGATGATGCCCAGGAGGGCTGCAATGGCGGTGAAAAATGCGCTCACCTCAATGGTCTGACGCGTGGTGATCACATAGGTGGGAAGGTTTTGGAACACATCTTCAAGCTCGTTTGCGCTCGATGCAGCATAATAGGCTCCGCCGGTTTGAGCGGCAATTTCCCTGAGGGTCACTTCATCGATTTCCCTGCGGAAGCCGCCACCCCCACCGCCCTGTCCGAACTGCGGGCCAAAGCCTCCGCCTGCAAACGGATCATTGTCCTGATCGCCGCAATCCATGACGGAGTTATTGTTTGCTGTGCCAAAGCCAATGGTGTATACGCGAATGCCACGTTCAAAAGCCTGCTGCGCGGCGGTCAACGGGAATGGACCCGCGTTGCTTGCACCATCTGTCAGCAGCACAATAATGTGCGGGACATACCCATCTTCCGGAGCAGAAGGTTGCAGCGAATCACTAGCCTGACTAACCTCGCTGGGCTCGACACTGCCATCCACCTCGGCGATCGCATCAATGGAGCGCAGGATCGCGCTTCCGATGGCCGTCCTGCGCGCGGGAGCCAGGCTTTCGATGGCCGATTCCAGCATCTGGACATTATCGGTGGAGGGCTGGATCAATTCGGCAAACCCTGCAAACGCAACAATGCCGATCTGCCTGCCCGATACCTTTGCACGGATAAAGGATTGTGCCGCGCTCTTGGCGGCCTCGAGGCGGTTGGGCGGAATATCGTTTGAGCACATGCTCCTGGATACGTCAATTGCCAGAATGATGGTGGCCTTATTCGAGGGCACTGTCACGGTGGCCACTGGTCTCGCCAGTGCAAGGACCAGGCTGGTGGCAGCAAGGAGCAATAATGCAAACGGCAGGTGTCTTTTCCAGTGCGATTGATGGGAAGCCGCTTCACGCACCAGCGACAGACTCGAATAACGGACTGTAAAGCGCCGGCGGCGTTTCAACTGCCAGAAATACAGGATCGCGATCAGCGGGATCAAACCCAACAACAGCAATGATCCGGCCCATTGAAAACTCATCGATCGACTCCTTTACAGGAAGACTTCCAGGCTGCGGTTGAATTCATGGTACACGTCCAAACCAAAAGAGCGAGAACGTGCCGCCGATCAAAAAAGCAAGCATGCCAATGCCCGCAAAAATGGCGGTGATCTCCATGTTCTCCATCTTGATGGACAGCTTCGGCTCCAGGTCATCGTAGATCTGGAACAATTCCTCCTCATTGGTGGCGTTGTAATATTTGCCGCCGCTTGTATCTGCGATGGCACGCAGCATCGGCTCGTTCAACTGCGAATGGACGGTGAAGCCTTCGACGGTGATCGTGGAGCCCCCCGTGCTGCCAATGCCAACGGTGTAGATGCGCACACCCAGGTCTGCTGCCAGGTCGGCCGCAGCAATGGGGTCGGGTTCCTGGTTATTTTCGCCATCACTCAGCAGCATGACCACCGCCGATGGATACCAGCCCTGTGGCGCCGCTACGGGTTCCTGTGATTCTCCGCTGGCACTGGTTGTCAGGATCGCGGGATCGCCCGCGTTCAGTGCGATTGCGTTGAGGGAAACCAGGATCCCATTTGCAAGTGAAGTGCCGCGGCGGGGAACGAGCCGGCCGATCGTAGCCAGGGTCTCTTCCCGGTCGGCCGTGGGAGCCTGCACTGCGATCCCGCCATCGCTGAAGGCCACCACACCAATCAACACACTGGAAGGCTGACTCTTCACGAACTGGGTCGCTGCCGCTTTTGCCGCCTCCATGCGCGTTGGCTTTAGATCATCTGCCGACATGCTCCCGGAAACATCAAAGGTGAGGAGCACGGTCCCTTCGAGGCGCGGCAGGCTTACGGTCGCCTGTGGACGCGCGATCGAGAAGACGAGGACTGCAATACCCCCCATGAACATCATCGCGGGGATGTGGCGGGAAACAGCGGGCCGGCTTCCACCAGCATCGCGTACCAGCCCCAGGCTCCCGAAACGGGACGCAATATCCTGCCTGCGTTTCTGCATCCGAAGATAGATTAGAAGCAGAAGCGGGACAAACAATAACAGTATCAGCAGCTGCGACCAGATGAATGACATAAGACCTAGCGTGCCCTCCGCTTTTCCTTTCTCTTTTCCGCAAAACCGACAATGGCACGCACCATATCCTCCTGCGTGGAAAGCGACAACAGGTCCACGCCCGCGCGCTTGAACGACTGTTTCAATCCACTCTCACGTTGTTGCATCGCAGATTGAAAACGATTGCGAAATTTCCTGTCATGGGTATCCACATACAGCTGTTCGCCCGTCTCGGCATCCTCCATGACCAGCATGCCTATGTCGGGAAGCTCCATCTCTGCCTGGTCCCACAAGCGGATGGCGACCACTTCATGGTGCTGGTTGAGCAGGCTCAAAGGCGACTCCCAGCCAGGCGCGCTGATGAAATCGGAAATGACAAAGATGAGGGAACGCTTCTTGATGGAATTCAATGCGCCCCGCAGCACCAGACGGAGATCTGTGAATGGCGCTTGCGTCTGGCGCGGCTGTTTGAGCATATCGTGGATGAGACGCAGAACCTGCATCTTCCCACCTCGCGCGGGGATCAGTTGCTGGCTCCCGTTCCCAAACATGACCGCCCCGACGCGGTTCCTATGCCGCGTCAACAGGCGCGCCAGGACTGTCACAAAATCGATCAGCACCGCGCGCTTTCCATCGCGGGTTTGCATGGTTCCGAAATCCACAGAGGGACTCATATCCAGCAGGAACCAGGCTGAGACCTCGCGGTCCTCCGTATACTCACGGACATACGGCGTATCCATGCGGGCGGTGACGTTCCAGTCGATATAGCGAATATCATCGGTGGCCTGATATTCACGCAGGTCGGCGAAATCCAGGCCAAAGCCGCGGAACAGCGAGCGATAATTGCCCTGCAACAAACCGTCCAGGCGGCGAATGACCTGCCAATCGAGACGGTGCAGCACACGCTCAGGCGTTACTGCGGATGTCGGCATGCTCATGTAAGGGCACCACGGGTACGGGGATGCGGTCGAGGATTTTATTCAGAATATCATCTCCATTCACGTTATCGGAAAGCGCTTCGTACGATAAAACAACGCGATGTCGCATGACATCCAGCGCCATGTCGAGTACATCCTGTGGCAGGGCATACTGGCGTCCGCGCACGAAGGCGAGAGCGCGCGCGGTCAATATCAAATTGATGGAGGCGCGTGGACTTGCACCAAAGGTGATGTACGGCTTTAATTCCTTCAAGCCAACTTTAGTAGGTTCACGTGTGGCACTCACCATGCGGACGGCATATTCCATCAGCGCCGGGTCCACATAAACCTTGTCCGCCTGATTTTGAAGATCAAGCAGCTGGTCCGTGGAAAGCACCTTTTGCATTTGCGGCAAAACGCCTGTCATGCGCTCAACGATGACAAATTCCTCCGTCGTTGTTGGATAACCGACGAGCACCTTAAGCATGAAGCGGTCCACCTGCGCCTCGGGCAGGGCATACGTCCCTTCCGTCTCAATGGGATTCTGCGTCGCCAGTACAAGGAACGGATTGGGCACTTTATGGGTCTCGCGTCCAATGGTGACCTGCTTTTCCTGCATGACTTCGAGCAAGGCGCTCTGCACTTTGGCTGGGGCGCGGTTGATTTCATCAGCCAGGAGCAGGTTGGTAAACACGGGACCCAGCGAGGTGTCGAAGGTACCGATCTTCTGGTTGTAGATACGCGTCCCCACCAGGTCCGCGGGGACAAGGTCAGGCGTGAATTGGATCCGTTTGAAATCCCCACCGATCACTTCAGCGAGGGTCTTGATCGCCATTGTCTTGGCAAGGCCCGGCACGCCCTCCACCAGGATATGACCGCGCGCCAGCAATGCGACAACCATGCGCTCGAGGAGGTGATCCTGCCCGACGATCACCTTCTTCACCTCATATAAAACTTTCTCCATGGGCGTTCGGTTCTCAGTCTTTTCGTTCATCACCATTATGTACTCCTTCCATAATTTCGTTCATGGCGTTCATGTATTTCGAATTCCTAATAGGGAGGCAGACCGCCTCCGCCTCCCGCGGCAACATCGATTGGCACGGCAAAACCAATGCCTACAAAAAAACTGTCATCCGTTGGGTTGATAATACCTGTGACAATCCCCACCACATGACCGCTGCGGTTCAACAACGGACCTCCCGAATTGCCGGGGTTGATGGCCGCATCCACCTGGATTAATCCGTGAATGATCCGTCCTGAATCCGGAGGCTGGAACACGCGGTCAAATCCTGAAATGACTCCCGCGCTCATCGAACTATATAAACCAAAGGGATTTCCAACAACAAACGCATCGTCCCCCACACGCATGGCACCCGGGTTGCCGATCGTTGCAGGCACGAACAACGCAGGCAGCAGCGAGGCACTCAACATGGCAATATCAATTTCAGGCTGCGAGGAGATCACCTTACCCTCGGCCTGTGTGCCATCTGCAAACGTGAGCAGGATACTTTTTGCCCCCTCCACAACATGCAGGCTGGTCAGGATCTCGCCCCGCTCATTGATAATGACGCCGCTCCCCAGGCCTCGACCCGATTCAGCGTTCGCATTATCTGGAGTATCAGTTTCTGTCTGGATCAACACCAGCGAAGGCTGAATGATCTGATAGACCTGCACTGAATACGGCGGGCGCGGGGTTGCAGAAGCCAGTGCGCTTGCCACAGCCTTATCTACATCATCCTGCGTCATTTGTGCGGTTTCGGGAAAAGCATTGTAAATGAACAATGCAAGCAGAGCCGCCAGTACCCCTGAAAGGAAGGGGATCATACTACGTGTCCGGTCCCGCAGGCGCCCGAGCTGACTCTTGAATTTGTTACTACCTGCTAAAGATGGTTCGTTCATTGCCATCCATTCATCACAAATTGCACCGATAAGGGACAATCATTCAACGGATAGTTGAGAGAACTTTACCAAATTAATCTTACAGGCAAATATGAGAATCTGCGATTAGACAATAATGAGAGAAAAGTGCAGGTTAACTTACGTATGGACGCAACCGGCAGGAGTTTGCTTACCTGTTGACTGCCATACGTTTCATACGAGAACAAGGCCCGCTTCCGTTTCATCAACATCATCCATCCGCATGTTCCTGCTGCAAAATTTCAATCAAGCCTCTCAGTCCCAGCAGGTACGAACGCCAGCCGAATCCCACGATCTTGCCTTTGCAGACCGCCGAAATCATTGAGATATGGCGGAACTCCTCACGCGCATACACGTTCGACAAATGTACCTCGATGACGGGGAGGTGAATGGCTGAAATCGCATCCCGCAGCGCAATGGATGTATGTGTATAACCGCCCGGGTTGAACAGGACACCCTCCGCCGATGTGCGCGCATCCTGCAACGCGTCGATCAGTGCACCCTCGTGATTTGATTGCAAACAGGTGACTTCTGCACCCAGTTTCTTCCCCAACTCAACCAATTTGTTGTTAATATCATCAAGGGTCAGAGATCCATACATCTCAGGTTCGCGCGTACCGAGTAAATTCAAATTGGGTCCGTGCAAAATAAGAATTTTCATGATTCCTCATTTGGATGATGGTCCATCGTCGTTATTCCAACACACTTTCCAGATCAGTCACATCCACCAAATCCACTTTGCCCACATCCACTGGCAGCGCAAAGCGGATGCTGGTTGCGTTCTTTTTCTTGTCCACACGCATGGCGCGGATGATGGCTGCGCGCGGCATCCGGCCTGGTATCCGAACGGGCAATCCCAGATTTGACAGCACCCCGGCAATCTCATCCGCCAGACCTTTGTTTGCAATGCCGATCCGTTCGGCGAATCTCGCTTCCACGGTCATTCCGATCGCGATCGCTTCCCCATGACGCAGCTCGAACAGGCTCGCCAATTCAACTGCGTGCCCCACGGTATGGCCCAAATTCAGCGTGGCGCGGACTCCCTGTTCATACGGATCTTCCTCGATGACCTTTATCTTGACCGCCATCGCCCGCCTGACGATCTCTTCAAGATTCTCCTTCACCCAGTTTGAGCCGCGGCGGCATACGGAAAATAATTCAGGATCAGAAATGATCCCATGCTTCACAACTTCCGCCATGCCTGAGATCAATTCGCGCTCAGGCAACGTCGTCAACCGTTGAGGGTCAGCCAATACCAATTTCGGTGGGTAAAAAGCACCAATGAGATTCTTCCCTTCGGGCAGATCGAATCCCGTCTTGCCGCCCAGGGATGCGTCCACCATCGAGAGCAGTGTTGTGGGAACGCCGATCCAACGGATGCCGCGCATGTAGGTGGATGCAGCGAACCCTGCCATGTCACCGATCACGCCCCCGCCCAGGGCGATGACCGTGCTCTTGCGATCAAGTCCATGGTCGAGAAATGATTTCCACAAATAAGAAATGGTCCCCAGATTTTTATGCGCTTCACCCGCGGGCACAATCACTGATTTTGGTTCGCAACCCGATGCCCGCACAACAGACTCCACCGTTTCAAGATGAAATCCTGCCACATTCTCGTCGGTGACAATGATCGGATTTTTCATGGGGAAGCCTGACAGGCTGGAAACCTGACCTATGATGACATCGTATTCCCCCATCGCAGAAAGGTGATATCTGCCTAAAACAACCTGCATTTGAACTACAACTTGTTCGGCTGTCTTTCCATCCACGTGGATCTGCAGCGGTAGGGAGTTGTAATGTTCCTGACGATTGGCAAGCAATGCAGAAAGTTTTGCTTCCAGATCGCCTGACAGCAAGGGGCGCTCATTGGAATCATTTTGCAGGCGTTCGAGTAACGTTTCCAAACCAGCCTTCAGCAAGATCACTTTCCCGTTGCTTTCAGCAAACTTGCGGTTCTCATCTCGAAGAAGAGCACCGCCACCGAGCGCGACAACCAGATCTGATGCGCCCGGCATGCTGGAACCGTGACCTGCGATTTTTCTTAACGCGGCAGTTTCCAAGTCACGGAATGCGGATTCGCCCTGCTGTTCCATGATCTGGGGGATGGATCTACCCGCATCCGACTCGATCACGTGGTCAAGGTCAATGAACGGTATGTTTAGATTTTGCGCCAGGATCTTTCCGAGGGTGGATTTACCTGTCCCGGAGGGACCGTAGAGGAAGATGTTAGTCATAAGATTTTCCCGTCATTGCGAGGAACAATTTTGGGACACTGTCCGTGCAATGACGTGTAACGTTACTCCCAAAAAATATGTGGGATATTATCCATTTGCAAGTCTTCAAGAGTCGTTTTGTGAAGAGCTTCAAATCTTGGTTTCATCTCATTCATCGAGTCACCTCCAAGTTTTTCGATGAGCGCATCTGCCAGAACAAAGGCGACCATGGATTCTAAAATGGGTACCGCCCGTGGTACCGGGCAGAAATCGGAGCGTTCGTATTTGGTGGGCGCATCTTCTCCAGCAGCCAGGTCAACCGTCTGTTGGGGTGTCAGCGTGGTGGCGATCGGTTTCATCGCAGCGCGCAGGATGATCGGCTGCCCATTGGAGATTCCGCCTTCGGTGCCGCCTGCCCTGTTGGTTGAACGCTGCAAGCGTTGTCCTGAGCCTGTCGAAGGGTTTGAATGTTGCAAAGTGATCGGATCGTGGGCCCGGGTACCAGGCAAACGCGCGTTTTCAAACGCGTCCCCAACTTCCACACCTTTGATCGCCTGCACCGACATGACAGCCATGGCAAGTTTGGCTTCGAGGCGTTTGTCCCATTGTGTGAAACTTCCCAGCCCAACGGGCACATTCAATGCAACGATTTCGAGAACACCGCCGAGCGTATTCTTGC
>JANMSY010000503.1:0-4570 GCA_031389865.1 Anaerolineales bacterium
GCCGCTTAGCCTGCGCAAGGGAGTGATGGGACCGGTTCTGGATCGCCTGCCTGATAGCTTTACCTATAAAAGCCTGACACAAAAACTTCGTTGGGTACATCACCTGTCCCTGCAGACAACCGCCGCGGAGCAATACGCGGCTGCGACCTGTTTCTTCCGTTTTACGCACGAAGAGAAACGGGCACTGTATGGTGATCAACTCTGGAAGGAACTCGGGAGCAGGCATTCCACGACAGCCATCACCGATCCTTTTAACGGCGCCGAAGCCGATGACCTCCTGGACCGCATGCTCTACACCGATTTTGTCACCCGTCTGCCTGAACACTCCCTGATGCTGACAGACCGCATGACGATGGCACATGGCCTCGAAGCACGTTCCCCCTTTCTTGACCATGAGTTGGTGGAATTCCTGGCAAAAGTTCCGGGGAATATCAAAGTGCAGAACAGCCAGCCAAAGCACCTCATGCGCAAACTCGCAGTTGATTACCTCCCCGCTCCAATTCTCAATCGCGAAAAACAGGGCTTCATGTTGCCCATTGCCTATTGGTTCAGAACCGACCTATTCCCGCTTGTGAGCCAGACCCTGCAAAACTCCCATTTCGTGAAGGAGGGATTGTTCAGGAAAGAGACCATTCAGCAGCTGCTGGGTGAGCATCGCAGTAACCGCCACGACCATCATGTCCGTCTCTGGATGCTGTTGAACCTGGAACTCTGGCATCAAATTTATATCGAAGGCGTTGAACAGGAAGATCTGGCGGACAAATTACAGGAATTATGCCTTCCCCAATAGCTCACCTGGGCGCAGGATACGCCATTTATCGTTACTATAAACACCGATTGCCAGAAGGCCCTACAAGGTTTTGGAAATTTTCAATCCAGATGATCATGGTCATGGGTCTTTCCATGTTACCTGACCTGGATGTTATTCCAGCCATTATTTTCAGGGATATGAGGAGTTATCACAATAATTTTTCACACAGCCTGCTGGTTGGGATCCCTGTTGCATTACTCGCCGCTGGCATCTTCCATCGAATGTATCGTTTCAGTTTCTGGTTGTGGTTCCTGATCTGTTTGATATCGTACGACCTGCACGTCATCATGGATGCTTTGACCGCTGAAAGGGGGGTAATGATGTTCTGGCCTCTCACTCAGGTCCGCTTTGCATCTCCGATTAAATTATTCTATGGCCTGCAATGGGGACTCGGGTGGTTCAGTATCTGGCATCTGTGGACAATATTTACCGAAACCGTATTCTCATTGGTCGTGATCTTTGCAGTACATTACTTTAACAAACGAAGGCTTCATCAAACCAACATTCCTTCCCAAGAGAACTGAATCATAGGAGAACACAATATGATTGTTCTGGGCATCATTGACAGCAAACCATCATCTGCAGCGATTCTAAAAGATGGGCAGATCCTCTCTGCAATCGCGGAGGAACGTCTTTGCCGCATGAAAATGGCAAGTGGTATGCCGCGTCAGGCTATTAAACAGGTGATGCTGGATGCAGGCATAACAGCCAGAGACATTGACGTGGTGGCAATCTCACAAAAGGTGAGTGTTTTCGAACCCGAGCCGATCCCCTGGAACGGCTGGTTCGATGGGAAACATGCTGGCAAGCCGCGTCCATTTGAAAAAATCAGCGGAACCCTGGCTCCCATTGCCGGTTATATTCCCTTCGCTCAGAAGGCGCACCATCAACTTAAAGATATCTTCTCGCGCAAACGACTTTCGCAAATCCCTGAACTGTTGGATGCTGAATATGGGATTACTGCCCCGGTCAAATATTATGATCATCATTACTGTCATGCCACCAGCGCCTATTACACCAGCAATTATGATCAGGCCCTGGTTGTGACACTGGATGGCGGAGGCGACGGGTTATCAGGTAGTGTATACCAGGGTGAAAACGGAAGATTAACACGTCTTTCAGCGGTGGATAGTTTTAATTCACTGGGAAATTTCTATTCCTACATCACGCATCTATGCGGGTTCAAAGCCGAAAGCCATGAGGGGAAGATCACCGGTCTGGCCGCGCTGGGAAAGCCAACGTATATTGATATCCTGCGAGAATTCGTGAGCTACCAGAGCCCCGGCCAGATCCAATACACGGTGCCGATGTATCACCGCTCGGCATTGAAGCAAATTGGCGGCAGTCTGCCGGTTGATTTTAATAAGGCTGATCTCGCAGCAAGTGTTCAACTTCTGCTGGAAGAGATCGGCATCCAGTTCATTCAATACTGGCTGCAGAAAACAGGCCTCCGTTCCATTGCTGTGGCAGGCGGGGTTTTCTCAAATGTTAAATTCAATCAGCGCGTCCATGAACTGGATGAGGTGGACAATTTCTTTGTGCATCCAGCCATGGACGATAGCGGACTGGCCGTCGGTGGCGCGTTTGCGGCCCTGGCTGAAGAACCTGGCAGGGATCCGGCCCGGCTGTGTCAGCGTTTGAGGAATGTCTATTTCGGAACCAGCTACAGCGACGATGAGATCCGCAGGTCCATCGACGCGTTTGGATTCAAGGCCACCTACGAGTCCAATATCACGGATGTCGTCGCAAAGTTGCTGGCGGAAGGGCGTGTTGTTGCCCGCTTCACCGGGAAAATGGAATATGGTCCAAGGGCGCTAGGTCACCGCTCCATCCTCTATCAGACCACTGACCCATCCATCAACGAATGGCTAAATGCCCACCTGTTGCGGACGGAATTCATGCCTTTTGCACCGGCAACACTGCAGGAATATGCCGATGAATGCTATGATGGGCTCGACGGTGCGCGCGACTCGGCCCGCTATATGACCATCACGTTCAACTGTACTGAAACCATGCGGGCCCAATCGCCCGGTGTGGTGCACGTGGATGGGACTGCCCGCCCCCAAATCCTTGACCCCGAGACCGCTCCCGATTTCTACAAAATTGGGGTAGCCTATCACAAACTGACGGGCATCCCGTCGCTGATCAATACTAGTTTCAATATGCACGGCGAACCGATCGTTTGTACGCCTGAGGACGCCTTACGTTCATTCAATGAGGGCAAGCTCGATTACCTCGCGATCGGCAACTGGTTGGTTCCCAACCCGGAATTGAAGAAGAACTAAAAATAATATTGCAATGCTCTCGGCGGCGTCTTCGCTGCCGAGGACGGCGGCTTGAGCAAACTTATAAAATGCGCATTGGCATCATGTTGCGTTCCATTGACGAAAAGGGCGGGGTGGGAGTATACACCCGCAACATCGTCAAGGAACTTCTCCAACTCGACCAGAAAAACGAATATGTCCTTTTCTATGCCAGCCCATCGAATATTGGGTTGTTTGCGCGTCGCAGCAACGTGACAGAACGCTGGTTGCGAGGATCAAACAAGGCAGTCTGGGATCAAATTGCCATTCCCTGGGCGTGCCGCAAAGAAAAAATTGACATTATCTTTCATCCCAAATTCACGGTTCCTCTTTTCGCTCCGTGCAAGGCGGTGATGGTGGTACACGGCGCAGACTGGCTGGTCCCGGAACAGGCGCAGTTTTACACATTTTGGGATGTGAAGTATATGCAGATGATGTTGCCGCTGTACTTTAAAAAATCATCTGTCGTGATTTCAGTCTCACAGGAAACAACCGAGAACTTCAACCGCATCCTGAAACTACCCGATGACAAGATACAGACCATCTATTTTGCGCCAGCCAGGCATTTCAAACGCATCACCGACCCCGCGATATTAAGAACGGTCCAGGCACGTTATAACCTTCCCGAGAAATTCATCCTTACGCTTACCAAGCGTAAAGGGGATCATCGAAAAAATCTGGGGCAGGTATTCAAGGCATACACTGCCTACCACAAACAAAGCAGCGACCCTTATAAGCTCGTCATCGGCGGGAAGGATTGTCACCTGTTCAGGGACGAATACTCAATCCCAACAGAAGGTTATGGGAGGGATATTCTTTTCCCCGATTGGATCGAACAGGCGGATATGCCCGCAGTGTTCAGCCTTGCCAGTCTCTATTTGTATCCATCCAATCTTGAAGCGTTCCCAATCCCGCTCACTGAAGCCATGGCCTGCGGAACGCCCATCCTGACATCGAACGTCAATGGGTTGAAGGAAATTGCGGGCGACGCGGCAATCTTGATGGACCCGTCTGATACCAGGTCAATTGCAGATGGCATTGCTCACATACTCCTGGATTCATCTCTGCGTGAAACACTCTCCCGTAAAGGTCTGGAACGTTCCACGCTTTTCACGTGGGATCTGTGCGCAAAGAACACACTCGCTGTACTTGAAAGAGTCGCAGCGAATTAACCCCCATGCAAAACCTTGATCTGCACCTCCTGCCAGGCATCATCGCAATCGTCGCACCGCACATGGACGATGAAGCCCTCGCCTGTGGCGGGCTGATCGCCAGGCTGCAGAACAAGGATCGTATCCACATCATCTATGCCACTGACGGCATGAAATCCCCGGCCCCCATCATTCGTGGGCGTGATGAGATTTCACCGGACCTTGGCAAAGTCCGTATGAACGAATCCAGGCAGGCGATGAAACGGTTGGGCGTTCCAGAACAAAACCTGCATTTCCTTTGCCTG